>JAYUCW010000081.1:0-3866 GCA_043740125.1 Minisyncoccota bacterium | reverse complement strand
CGATCCCCGCAAGCACTGTTTCAAAGTCAGAAAGTAAAGGAGGTTCCAATCGTGTAAAATCGTTCTCACCATTGATGTCTTTTAGGGCATATGTTTCGGTGATAGCTTGGTCGATGATGGCATCTTCTTCTGGTGTGAGACCTCCTAGCATCACACGGAAAAGTCCTACAAGGTTAACGATATTTGAGCGGAGAACTTCTGATGGGGATTCATCTTGTGTTGGATGAGGAAGATCAAATGGATTAATGTGATGATTCCCAACTAACGAAATATCAAAATATCTTCCCCCAACTGATTCTGCCAAGAATTCATATTCTCGTTCCGGGTCGATGATGATAACTTCTGTTTCAAACATAAGCGTGCGAAGAATCTCGAGCTTTGTGAAGTAACTTTTACCAGAACCTGATTTTGCAAAAACAATAGAATTGTAATTCTCTAGTGAATAGCGATCAAAAAGAATAAGACTTCCGTTGTGGCGATTGAGTCCATACAGAATTCCTTTATCAGAAGAAAGATCAAAAGAAACAAAAGGGAAAAATGAAGAAAGAGGTGAAGTATTAAGCTTATTCTTTATTTGAAGAAGATCTTGTCCAACAGGGAGTGTTGAGATAAACCCAACATCTTGCTGAAAGAGTGACGGCTTCACATACACCAACTTACTTTCAAGAATATTTTTTATTTCATTTTCCATTTTGTCTAATTCTTGAACACTATTTCCATAGAGTGTGATATACAAAGATACTTCAAACATTTTTTCTTGAGCCTGTGTCAGACCATCTCGCAGATCTTCAAGATCTTGGAAAGCAACATCAAGTGTTGGGTCTCGCACAAGACCTTTTTCTTCTCGAATCATAATCTGACTCTCGACTTCAGCAACTTTTCTTTGGAAGTTTTTCATAATTTCCCCAGTGTTAAGTGGCACAATGTGAATGGCGACATCAAAAACCTTATCTAAGTTGATAATAGGACTTAACCAATTATCACTTAGAAATCGTGGGTATGAAATGACAAAAAATGATCTGACGATGGTTGTGCCAAGGTTCAGCGCTTTCGGTTGAATCTCAAGAGCGCTCGGCGCGATAATATCTTTTAATTGCATCTCTGCAATTTTATAAACCTGGTCAGGAAGTATAGGAGTAATAAGGCCTTCAGCCTTCGGTTCAGTTTTTTTGTTTAAAAAGTCAAAAAGTCCCATAGAATTATTGTGTCACATGAGGAGCTGCACGTTCTCCTTCGCTTGGGTTAAATAGTTTATAAAAAAGCTCAACCACTTCTTCTGTTCCTAATCGTTGTGCACGTAAACCAAACCAGGAAAGTCCTTGTATAACTGTCGAAACACGTTGATCTAGTTGAAGGCGAGACGTTTCAAAAGATTCTTGTGGGTTTTTCTGTTGGGTATTTCCTATAAAAGAGCTAAGAGAAGAAGTATTGATTGATTCCGTTGTTTGATTAAAATAGGGAATGGTAACAAAAAAATGCTTTGTCATAATATTACTTTCCTCAGTAAACTTAGTAATAAAGCCCATGTACTCATGAATCTGAATTTTAAGAAGATCCTCTTTTACAAGAACGCTTCTTTCTTGAAGAAGTTCCATGTATGGTTTTATATTAAGTTTTCTTGATTGTATAAAAATTTGAACTGGAAAATCAAGAGAGTTAAGAAAATTTTGGAATCGAGAAAGTACCGCTTGCTGCTCATCTTCACTTTTAAGGCCAAGATTAAGTGAGTTGGTGATGAGGACAGCACGAATCTCCCCTGTTTTAAGGATGATGATTCCATCACGCACTCGTTCAATTGGAACAAATTCTTGTGTTGCTGAGCCTTTAGCCATATAGTAGACAGTATACATGAGAATGTATTGTATCTCTTCATCGTTCTTAACAGATTTTTCGTATAGACACTTACCAATTACTAATTCTCTTCTTTTTGAGCAGTGTTTTCAAAAACATCGAGCCCAAGAGCTATGTCGTGGATTTTATCTTTGTTTGTTTTTGAAATAATAATTTCTTTTTGAGTATCTGCGACGACTCTATCAACGGAGGTTTGGTTTTTTTGAAGTGCTGGTTGCTTCCATGTAAAAATTTTTGAGCCAGTATAATAATTAAAAGCACTTTGAAGAATTTCTCCAAAAGATCTATTATTAAACTTTACAAAAGCAAGCGCAAGGAAAAGTCCTGCGACTGGAGCGATAACGATCACAGCGATAAATTTAATAGGAATGAATGTCCAAATGACAAACGAAAGTCCTCCAGCCCCAATCATATAACCAAATTGTTTTAGGGTAAAAGGTCCGAAGACTTTGTCTTCCATATCGATGAATTGAGGTACTCGAAATTGCATGAGTATAGTATACAGTGTGCGTGACTTGGTCACAAACCTACCAACTCACAGGATATTGTTTGAAAGCAAAAAAGATAACAGACATCAGATGAACAGACAACAGAAGAATTATAAAATCAAAGCTTTATTATGCAAGTGTTTTAGTCTGACATCTGTCAGCAAAGCGGTCTAGTATCTGTTCGTCTCTTGTATTTCTTATACCTCATCTACCTCTCGATATGGGTCAACATTGTATCTCGTTGGAGGAATACTATAGGTTGTTTTATTAATCGTTGAATCAGCAACCGCCTTCCCTTTTTCACCGAACATAAAGCTTTTGAGTGCGATTTTGGAATCAAGACTGTTATCTTCCTCTTCTTTTTTAAGTGCTGCTATTTGTTCTTGGATATGACTTAAGCGTGTTGCGATCTCTTCATCATTTGGAATCGTCTCTAGGACATTTAATTGTTCAAGAAGTTGTGATCGTGAACCAGGTTTTATAACCATGATCCCTTTTTTAACGAGAGGTTGGAGTGGGCTTTTTGTAAGAGCGGATTCTCTTTTTGTGGTATCAAGAAGTTCTTTTCGCAGTTCTGCTTTATTCTTTTCACCTTGGAATTCTAGTGTGGTAATTTCCCCTGTTGATTTTTTAAGTAAAGAAACATGTGCCTTTTCAAGGATTCCATGCTCAAGATCTGTTGCGAGCTTGATCGCATCACTCCCACTCATCCCCACGAGTTCCTCTAGTGCCTGGACGACATCATCAGAGTCAATTGCTCCAATAAGAATAAAAGAAATAATGTTGGAGAGTGCAATGTGGTGATCAGGCTGTATCTTGTAGGTCTCAGCTAATGTTTTGGTTACTGCATCAACTTCTCCACCAGCAATAATATCCTGTATTTCAACAGAAGCTTTTTCAAAAAATTCATCCGGGTTGGGTGCGATGTATGATGAGGTGTCCATATATTTTTATTGATTTACGGGAGATGCTTGTACGCCTGGGTCATTAGCTGGCTGGGTTGTTGGTGCAGATATTGTTGGTGAGGGGATAGATACACCATCAGTTACTGGTGTTATGTTTGGTTTTGTTGCTACTACTTTAGTTGCTTGAAAATCAGCCTCAACAGCTACTTTAGCTACAGCTTGTTTATCTGCACGTATTTTTGCAGCCTTTTCTGAGAAGCTCATTGTTTCAACATTAAATGGTTGGTTGGTAACAGAAGTAGCACCTGGTGTGTTTTGAGCTCTGTTTTCTGAAGAGGTAACTGTTTTCTGAAGGGGTGTCTGTTGTTTATTTTTAGCTTCCTCTAGTTCCTTTTCTGTATAAAGTTTTGGAAATGGAGCATTAGGATTATTTTGATCTAAAACCTCAGCGGTTTTTGGAGAAGAAGTTGTGTTCGAAGGAGTATTAACTTCTTTAGACTTGGCTTCCATTTTAAGAACAGCGTCACTCATCTCTTTATCTAATCTGGCAAGATAGTTCTTTTTCTTATCTTCCGCAGTTCCAGTATAGATTCTAAACTCTTTCTCGAGTTGTTTTATAAAC
>JAYUCW010000080.1:0-9618 GCA_043740125.1 Minisyncoccota bacterium | reverse complement strand
GGTGCTGCTTTTTATGAGTATGTTCTTGTAGGTATTTATAGGATGGAAGCTTCTGAGAATGGTATTAGGAAGAGTAATGAGACGTTTAAGAGAACAACCTTAGGATTACTTGGTGTATTTGCTTTGTTTTTGATTATAGCTGCGTTAAATAAGAACTTATTAACGGGGAATGTGGATTTGAGTGCGGTTAAGGTGGGTACGGGTGTGGCGGGAGGGAGTGTACAAAAAATTAATACAAGTTCAGTTCCCACAACTTCCGGTAGTAGCCAAGCAAGCTCTCGCACATGCGAATCTAAGGAAGCTACTATTTCTAAACTTCAATCATCTGGGGGGATCTGTGGAGGGACTACATGTGGTGTATTATCTGGTTGTAAATATGCTTCATATATTGGAATAATTGACCAAATGACTGGAGGGGATGTACAGCTTAAAAAAATGATTATTGTAACCATGTGTAAAGAATCAGGTGGAGTTGCCACAAGAAGTGGTAAAAATCCAAATGGTACCTATGATTGTGGTCTTATGCAAATTAACCAGCCCGGTCCATGCGGACCGGACGCTCTTGAGCCAGTTGAGAATATACGTAAAGGGGTCACGCTTATGCAGAAAAAAATAACTTCTTCTTCCCAGCTCTATACAAACATCCCTGCAGAAACAGGTCCATTTTCAGCTTATAATTGCTGTGCGAATGGTACCGTTCCAAATGCACCAAGTGCTGACTGTTCTGTAAGCACTGGATTCCCTTACGCAATCCCAAAGTGGGCTTGCCCAATTAATCCAGGAGAAGGGGAATTCAATATGTGTGTTGTTAAAAACTACGCCTGCGAGTTAAGTGCTTGTATGAAGCAGCTATGATAGTGGTTGGTTAAATAATTTGGTGTTTCATTACTTCTTTGTAATTCCTTTTTCTATCTTTAGAATATCTTCTTCTACTTCTTTAATAACATCATATGCTTCGCCTCGAGGTGAAGGAGGGGCAAGGTGAGCTAATTTTCGCTTTGTATACACATCTACCGCGTAACTTACCGTATTACTCACAAACCAATAGAGCCCTAGCGCAGAAGGGAGTGCCATTGCTGACACAGCGATAATAATAGGGAGAACATACAATAGTTGTATCTTCATAGATTTAGCGAAATGGTCTTGGAACGATTCATTTTTTACTTCTTTTTTAATATCTTGTGGTTGCCCCATCATTGCCGTCTGACGAACAGCTAGGAAGTATGAGGAAATTCCTGCAAGAAGTGCTATGATGATATTTTTTTTAGTTACATCGAAAATCCCAAAAGCAATTGTATGAAGTTTTTCTGGAAATGTTACAAAGGTGTATATTGATAGTGGGTCATTAAATAAGCCTTTTGAAAAAACAATATACAGTGCGATAAAGATTGGAATCTGGAGTATCATTGCAAATAATGATGAGAACGGGTTTATTTTGTTTTTCTTATATATATCCACCATTTGTTTCGATGCGCCTTGTGGATCTTTCTTTTGTAGTTCTTTTATTCTCTTCATTTCAGGCTCTATCTTCTTCATCATGTATTGTGTACGAAGTGCAGAAAGGTTAAGAGGAAGAAGTAATCCTTTAACAATCAACGTAACAATAACAATAGCTGCCCCAATATCATGAAGGGGGACAATTGTAAGAACAAGAACAATAAGGTTATAAATTGGTTCGTAAAAAAGTGTGTGGAACATAATTAGTGTAGTGTATCAAATGCTTTCCTTATTTCCTCTTTAATGAGTGTGTAGCTGGTTTCTTTTGGAATAGCTTTTATATAAAAAATAATATAATCCTTTTCTTGTTTTGTTGTTTCTTGATGCATCTCACGTACAGCAGTTAAAACTTTTCTTTTAAGCATATTCCTCGCAACTGCAGTTTTAACTCTTTTTTTGGTAATAACACAGGCATACTTCCTAATTGGTGAAAGAAATAAGGAGGCGTCGAATACATCACCGCGAAAAAATACTTTCGGACGAGCTCTTTTAAAGTCTTCTTTGTTTAATCTTTTTGATTTTGGAAGCATGAGGAGAAGAGTAGAAAATAAAAACTTAGAAAGTAGTTAGTGGGAGGTCTTTATAGTTCCTCCATCCTCTATTTTTAACTTTCTACGTTCCTAATTACACTGAAAGCTTCTTCCTTCCTATACTTCTACGACGAGCAATGACTCTACGTCCACCTTTTGACGCCATTCTAACGAGAAATCCATGGGTTGTTCCTCTCTTTTTCTTTTTTGGTTGATATGTAACTGACATGGCGGTATTCTACATCATTATCGACAATAAATCAATGTTGCGTTTTTGGTGTAAAGATTAGTTTGTGGAATAAAAAACACAACAGTATTTTAGTTTTTATACCTCGTTTTGTAATAGCTACACGCCATATCTACCCGTCAAGTTGTGACAAATTCTGACACGTGTATACTAACAGGTATCTATGGATTATTTACAACTTTGGAATAGCGCATTATCCCAGATTGAAATAGAGCTTTCTCGTGTGAACTTTAATACATGGTTTAAAAATACCCGTATTATTGACTATAAAGAAGGAGAGGTGACTATTGGAGTTCCTAATGAGTTTGTTAAAGATTGGCTTAATCAAAAATACCATAAATTCATCCTTCGAATTTTACGTACGATTCATGAAGGTGTTCGTTCTGTTGTGTTTACTGTTGTTAAACCAGAAGCTCTTCAAAAGAAAGCTCAACATATCACCATCACAGGTCAACCTCTTCCGTTAAATGATCTTTATATTAATAAAGATGATGGGTTAAATCCTCGTTACACGTTTGATAGTTTTATTGTTGGGTCTTTTAATGAAGTTGCGTATGCGTGCTCCCAAGCGGTAATTAATGGGCTTGGTATTGTCTATAATCCTCTTTTTATATATGGAAGTACTGGTCTTGGTAAAACACATCTTATGCAGGCAATGGGTAATACTATTAAGAAAAAATATCCTGAACGAAAAGTTTTTTATACTTCTATTGAGAAGTTTTATATGGATTATGTAAGTGCAACCAATCTTAATAAAATCAATAGTTTTAAAGAAAAATATCGTAAGTTTGATGTTTTTATTATGGATGATATTCAGTTTATTAACGGAAAAGAAAGAACTCAAGATGAACTCTTCCATCTTTTCAATGCGCTTTATGAAATGAATAAGCAGATTATCTTTTCATCAGATAAACATCCGAATCTTATTACAGGATTGGAAGACCGTTTACGATCACGTTTTAATCACGGAATGATTGTTGATGTTAATGTTCCTTCAGTAGAATCTCGTCTTGCTATTTTACAATCAAAAACAAAAGATCATCGAGAAAAAATTCCTCCTGAAGTTCTTCAATACATTGCTGAAACAATACAAGGTAATATTCGTGAATTAGAAGGTGTTATGACGTCTATTTTAGGACATATTCAAATTAAACAACAAGCTATAACACTTCTTGATGTAAAAAATCTTCTTAAAAATAGTGTTCGAGCTAAGAAAAGTATTTCTATTCCAGAAATAGTGAAAATGATTTCTGAGTATTATCATATACCGGATGTATATATTTATAATAAAACCCGTCGTAAAGATGTTGTAAAACCTCGTCAAATTGTAATGTATATTTTGCGTGAAGATTTTGATATTTCATATCCTATGATTGGAGACCGTTTAGGTGGGAGAGATCATACAACAGTTATTCACTCATATGAAAAAATAAAAGGTCTTCTTAAAGATAACCCTCAATTATCTCGAGAAATTGAAGATATTAGAGCAATGCTTGTGTAATACAAATAGAGTATATAAAGTTAAAGATAGAAATAGAAAGTTATAATTATAATTGTTATTTTAAAAATAGTTATTTTAAAAATATAATATCTATGTGTATAAGTTAATAACAACTTATTAATAACTATTTTAATTAATATAAAATGTTTATATATTTATATACGTTATCAACAAAATAAATATATAAAAATATTAATTTTTATATTAAAATTTTTAAAGAATACCTTATATAATAAGGTATATTATAAATTTCCCACATTCTCCACAGACCTATACTTAGTATTATATTTTATATATACTACTTACTATGAAATTCGAATGCAAAGGAGAGGTTTTTATAAAAGCAGTACAACAAGTATCTCGAGCTCGAAGTAAAACCCAATCACAACAATCTCTTCAAGATATCCATATTGAAGTAATTAATCATCTTCTTACATTACGAGCAACTAATTTAGAATTATTTTGTGAAAAAAGTATTCCTGTTAAAGGTATATTAAATGGAGCTTGTTTATTACAAGGAGAAACATTACTTAGAATTATTTCTACATTTAATACAAAAGATATTACTCTTACATGTGAGATTGTTGATGGAGTTTTTACTATTACAACAGAAAAAGGAGTTATTGAAATAAAAACAACCCCTTATGAAGACTTCCCAACACTCCCTCTTCAAGGAGACCACATAGGCTCTCTTCCACGAGAATCTATTAATACTCTTTTAAGAGAAGTTTCTTTTTGCTCTGCAACAACAGATATTAAACCAGAAATATCTTCAATTTTTATATACACAAAAGATGATCTTATTTATAGTGTTGCAACAGACTCATACCGTCTCGCGGAAAAAACAATACCAAATAATAAAGATTTAGATTTTTCATTTCTTATTCCACAAAAACATATCGGAGAAATACTTCAAATTATTAATGATGAAGAAGGAGAATTAATGATGTCTAAAAATCAAAGTATTTTAACATTATCAGGAGCAACCCTTACTCTTTCTCTTCATACTATTACTGGTAATTTCCCAGACTATCGACAACTTTTTCCAAAAGAATACACTACAAAAGTTACTCTTATAAAAGAAGAACTCCAAAAAGCACTCCTTTTAACTACTTTTTTTAATGAACAGTACTCTCAAGTAGAATGTATTTTTACTGAAGATAAATGCACAGTGCATAGTAAAAGTGAAAAAGTTGGTCAAGTTACTCATACAATTAAAGCTAATAAAGAAGGGGAAGATATTGAGGTTAAATATAATAATAAGTTTTTTATAGAAGTGTTACCTCATTTAGAAGGTGATGTTGTATCATGTATGTTTACAACACCAAATAAACCAGTATTTATTCAAAGTAAACAAGATATTACATTTATATATCTTCTTATGCCACTTAACCGATAAAATATGAATGAGGGACTTTTTAAAAAGTATACAAAAGTACTCACACAAAAGTATGAAGAAAAAGAAGATGTACTAGTTCTTATTAAAGAAATAACAGGAATTATTCTTACAACAAAAGAAGTAGAAATTAATAAAAAAATAATTTCTTTTTCAATAAGTTCAGTTAAAAGAAATATACTCCTCCAAAGAAATATTCAATCAAAACTACAAGAAAAAGGGTATCAAATAAAATTATAAACAATTATACTCTTGGTTAGTGGTTAGTCTACTGCACAGTAGTGGTCGCTATTTCAGTAGGTGTTGGAATCAGTAAAGGATCAACTCCTTCTGTTGGAATTGTTTGTGTAGTGCATGGAAGAGAATGATTTGATAGCCAATTTTGAATACCAGTTTCCCAAAGAGTATATTGAGAGT
Organism: Minisyncoccota bacterium; assembly: GCA_043740125.1. GTDB lineage: Bacteria > Patescibacteriota > Minisyncoccia > Phycocordibacterales > UBA5272 > UBA11704. The sequence continues at coordinate 4,030 of JAYUCW010000080.1, read as the reverse complement.
CATTACTAGGATTATTAGGATAGTCTCCATCAGGATTATTTTTAATTACTGAAGCAAGGATTGTATGAATTCCATTATTTCCACAATACTCTCCCTTTAAAATTGGCTTAGAAGAGGTGTTAGGGAGAGGATCAGGGAAATACTCAATAGAAGTAGTTTTAAGACCTCTATCCATCGCTTTTCGCCATACAGGAGCAAGTACAAAGCCAGCAGTCCTTTTATCAATAGGAGTGTTATCATTATTTCCTGCCCACATCCCAATAACAAGTGACGGAGTATACCCAACTACCCAAACATCTTTATAATCATTTGTTGTTCCTGTCTTTACTGCAACAGGTCTATCTTTAAAATAAAGAGCAGAATTTGCTCCATAACTTGGAGTTCTGGCTACATTATCAGAAAGTATGTTTGAAATAAGAGTAGTGACTGGTTCTGGAAGTACTTCTGTAGGAGATGATATAAATTTTTCTAAAATACTTCCATCACGATCTTGTATTTCGAGTATTCCTTGTTGTTTATGATAAATACCATTATCTGCGAACACCCCATATGCATTAGTTAATTCAAGTAAGGTAACCTCACCACCACCTAACACAAGAGATAATCCATAACGGGTTGGGTCATTAATAGTGGATAACCCCATAGCCTGTGCAAGTTTAATAGCATTATTAATTCCTGTGAGATAAAGGAGTTTTACAGCAGGAATGTTAAGTGATTGTGCGAGTGCTTCACGAAGGGAAACCGGGCCCCGGAAGAGACCGTCATAGTTATCTGGCATGTAACACACCGATGCATTAGTTCTTGTGTTGTTTGGCTTTCCATACGCGTCACATAAAGTGCTAAATTGAGTCGGCACATCAAAAAGAACTGTTTCAGGTGTGTATCCAAGAGAAAGTGCCGCAGCATACACAATTGGTTTAAAGGAAGATCCTGGTTGTCGAAAGGCTGTAGCGATGTTGAACTGCCCCGGTATTTCTTTGTCAAAAAAATCCCGCGACCCAACCATAGAAAGGATTTGTCCAGTTTTTGGGTCTATTGCAACTAATGCTGAATTTTTTGCTTTATATTTTTTTTCATTTTCAGATGCACCATCTTTTACTATTTTTTCAAAACTTTCTTGAAGATCATAATCAATAGTAGTAATAACTTTTAACCCTCCATTTTGAACAATATCCATACCATACTTAGCTTCTAAGTATTCTCTGATATACATCACAAAATGAAGAGCTTTACCTGTATTTGAAAGATCTTTTTCAAATACAATAGATTCTTGTTGAGAAAAGTTTTTTTGAAGCAAGGTTATATATCCAAGTTCATACATTCTTTGTAAAACAAAGTTTTTTCTTTTTTCAAGATCATCTCGATGTTTCCCGTATGGGGAATAAAAAGTTGGAGCCTGAGGAAGGGCAGCGAGGTATGCAGCCTCAGTTAAGGTTACATCTTTAGATTTTTTATTAAAATATGTTAACGAAGCCTCCTCAACACCATAAATTGTTCCCCCATATGGACTTTCATTAAGATATATTTGGAGAATTGTAGCTTTTGGTAGTTCACGATCAAGTTTAATTGAAAGAAGTATTTCTTTAAGTTTTCGAGAAATGGTTTTTTCTCGAGTAAGAAGAGCGTTTTTTACTACCTGTTGATCGATAGTTGATCCACCTTGAGAGTATCCACCAGATAACGTATTTGCAAGGACAGCTCGAATAAATGATGTTGGTCTAAATCCATAATGCTCATAAAAATGAGCATCTTCAATAGAAATCGTCGCTTGTTGGATATAAGGACTCATGTCTTTAATATCAATAGCGGTTCTCCTCACATTGTCGTGAATATTGTAAAGAACAATTTTCCCAGTTCTATCATATATTTTTGTAGAATTAATAATATTTCTATTTTCAAAGTTATTAAAATCAGGAAGCTGTATTGTTGCAAGCCAAGAAATCAAAAGAGACAACATTATAATCCCACAAGAAAACACAACCAATAAGAAATCCTTTAGGAATTTATTTTTGACACGTTTTTTTCTAAGTACACGAGAATCTGACATCTGTCTATAGTAACATAGGCTTAAAGAAAAGTAGTGTATATGATAGTATAAAGTTCATGGATAAAGTAATTACTGATGAAAAAAAGATAGATGAAATATTAAACCGTGGAGTGGAAGACATTATTGTTAAAGAAGAATTAAAAAGACTCCTTCTTTCAGGTAAGCAGCTCCGTATTAAGTTAGGAGTGGATCCAACTGGACCAAAAATCCACCTCGGGCGAGCTATTCCACTTCGTAAGTTACGAGAATTTCAAAAACTTGGACATCAAGTTATTTTTATTGTGGGAGATTTTACAGCTCAAGTTGGGGATGCTTCTGATAAGTACGATAAACGTCCGATGTTAACACGTGCATCCATTGACGAGAATCTAAAAGATTACAAGAGTCAGGTTTCTAAAATCCTTGATCTTTCAAAAACAGAGTTTGTGTATAACAACGACTGGCTCTCAAAACTTTCTTTTGAAGAAGTCACTAAGTTACTTGAATGTTTCTCTGTTCAGCAGATGCTTGCTCGCCGTAACTTTAAAGATAGATATGAAAAAGGTGTCGAGATTTCTCTTCGAGAATTTTTGTACCCAATGATGCAGGGATATGACTCTGTTGCGGTGCGTGCTGATATTGAGCTTGGAGGGTTCGATCAACTTTTTAACTTAAAAGCAGGAAGAACAATGCAAGAATATGCAGGACAACCAAAACAAAATATTATTACCTGTCAAATGCTTGAGGGGACAGACGGAAGAAAAATGTCCAGCACGTGGAACAATAGTATTGCAATTGTGGATGATCCAGAAACTATGTTTGGAAAAGTAATGTCCCTTCATGATGATTTGATTATTAAATATTTTATTCTTTGTACTGACCTCAGTTTGGAAGATATTCAAAATATTGAAATAGATATGAAAAACGGAGGAAATCCAAAAGATAGTAAAATGAAACTCGCTCAAGAGTTAGTGAATCTATATCATACAGAAAAAGATGCAACCCTTGCTAAGAATTCTTGGATTGAAACGTTTGAAAAAGGAGGAGTACCAGAAACTGTTAAAGAGATAGTAACAACAAGTGACAAGGAGCTTGTAAGTGTGCTGGTAGAAGCAGGAATTGTTACTTCAAAGACTGATTGGAGAAGACTTATTGAAGAAAAAGCTGTCACTGATGTTGAGAAAGGAACAATTAGTGACGCAAAAGTTTTATGCTACAACGGAACATTTAAAATAGGGAAGAAGAGGTTTGTACGAGTAGTGATTGGGTGACAAGACAGAAAGACAACAGACCACTTCGCTAACAGACATAAGACTAATTAAAAACACCGTGACAACCTTTGGTTGTCACGGTGTTTTTAGTCTGTCAGACTGTCATCTGTTGTCTTATTCCCTACCAATACCCCTCATCATTCGCCGCAAAAGCAATATCAATTTCATCTGCATCATCATTTTCTCCATCATTTGTTGTAAAAATAATAACCTCTTCATCGACATGGACATCCTCATCAAGAACTGCTTCAAGAGCATCTGGATTGATATCACCAACTGGTTTTGTTTCTTCTTCTTCAATAAGCATATTGGAAAATCTTTAATTAATGTATTGAAAAGATACCACCTAACAAAGATACATGCAAGTATTTCTGTTAACAATTATTTTATTCCTTGCATTATAAGGCGATTTTGCCTATTCGCACTGTGAGTTAAAGCTATCGCAATTGCGTCTATTTCGTCGTCTAGTGTGCGTATGAGAAGTGGTTGTTTTAAAATCTTAGGCACCATGATTGCAATATCTTCCTTTGACGCTTTGCCATGTCCTGCGATTGCAAGTTTTATTTGAGGAGGGGAGTATTCAAAAAGAGTAGCTCCATTTTTGTGAGCAAGATAAATACAAATACCACGAACCTCAGCAACAGTGATAATTGTTTTTTGATTATTTGTAAAAAAAAGTGTCTCAATTGCAAGTTCATCTGGTTTGTACTTTAAAATAATTTCCTCAAGCTCT
>JAYUCW010000079.1:0-3971 GCA_043740125.1 Minisyncoccota bacterium | reverse complement strand
TCCTGTATTCTGATTTCGTCAGAAATTGCTTTAGCTACGAGGCGTGGAGGGTTTGAGAGGAGACGTAGTACTCCTACGTTGACGAGCAAACGAGGCTCTACAACAAAGTAGATGAAGTAATTTATGGCGAAAACACTACCAAGAGAGGGTGCCACCTGTTTTATATTCCGTAACTCTCGTTTCGAAAAAGTTTTTCTCCTTATTTAGATCCACCGCTTCACTCATCCACGGGAACGGGTTGGCACTGCCATACACTTGGTCAATACCCACACGAGCTAAGCGCCTATCTGCAATGTGCTCAATATACTGCTTGAATCCTTCAGCATTAAGTCCGAAAATTCCTTTAGGGAATACTCCAACAGCGAATTCGTACTCGAGCTTCACCGCCTTCTTCATAAGGTTAGTGATACGTTCAATAAATGGAGGCGTCCATAGTTCTGGTTGCTCTTTTTTAATAGTATTAATCATATCAATACCGAAGTTCATGTGCTGACTCTCGTCACGCATGATGTACTGGATCTGCTCAGCACTTCCCACAAGCTTATTCTGTCGCTGGAATCCGAAGATAACTGCAAATGATGAATAGAAAAAGAGTCCTTCAAGAATAAGCGAAAAGACACACATATTTTCAAGGAACTTCTGGTCAGTCTCAAATGTCCCTGTCTTAAAGTTAGGATCGAAAATTCCTTCATTAAAAGAAAGAATGAATTCTTCTTTGTTATAGATCGCATCCACCTCTCGATACATGTTATAGATCTCGGTACCGTCAAGCCCAAGGGACTCCACCATGTACTGATATGCCTGTGTATGCACTGCCTCTTCATACGCCTGACGAAGAAGATAGAGTCTTGCTTCAGGACTCGTCACATGCTTATAGACTGCAAGTACAAGATTATTCGCAGCGATGGAGTCAGCTGTTGTAAAAAATCCTAACACCATACGGAAGGCATGACGCTCATCATCAGTAAGAACACTCTGACCTCTCCACTGTTCAATATCTGACTGCATGCTGATCTCAGTCGGAAGCCAATGGTTGGCATTCCCTGCATTGTATGCTTCCCATGCGAATTGATGCTTGATAGGCCACAACTGTACCACATCTGCCCCACCACCATTGATGATCTTACGTTCATTCACATCCACGCGTCCAGCACTACGATTGATAATCGGTGTTTTTGTTATTTGATTTGGTGTTGTATTTGAAGTTAATGGGGGCATGAATAGTAATTGGTTATTAGTTGTTAGTTGTTAGTGATTAGAAGAAAGACTATAAGATTAATAATATCCTGTAAGAATGCTGAGTGCAAGTTATTAGTTACATGATGCAAGAAATTGTATTTTCTAGCCACTAACCACTAATAACTAACCACTGTTACTGACATCCATCACACATCGCTTCCGGAAGTGCGGTGATGTTGTATTTTTTCTTAGGCGATTGTGCAAATACAGCGAGCGCTTCTTTGTCTTCTTGTGTTATTGACACCATAGAAGGTATCGGGGACATCGTTGAAGGTGTAGACGTTTCTACTGTTGTAGCCATCACTATAGGAGTCTCTATATTTGCAACAGGCACTCTAGCTTCCATCTGACTCGCTATCATATCTGATGTGACAACACCAGCTTGAGACTGAGTGCCAACTTCTCGCTTGTGAGTAGAACCGAATTCGGAAGCATTCACCGTACTCTTCTCTACTTGAGAAGCCCCAAGTGAGCGCAAATAATATGTCGTCTTAAGACCAAGAGACCATGCATACTCATAAACGTTCGCAAGCTCGCGTCCTGAAGTTCCTGCGAAATAAATATTAAGCGATTGTGACTGATCTACCCATTTACCACGATGTGCAGCACTCTTAAGTAGCCATGATGGGTCAATCTGGAACACTTCTTTATATTTATCTTTTAGATGCATTGGAACCTGAGGAATATCTTTTACAGAACCATCGTTATACTTAAGAAGTCCAATCATCTCGAAGTCCCAAAGGTTAAGCGCTTTAAGATCAGCTACAAGATATGGGTTAACAATGATGAATTCTCCATTCATATTGGACTTCACATAAATGTTCTTGTAGATAGGTTCAATACAAGGGACTGATCCCACAATGTTAGAGATAGTTGCAGTTGGGGCCATCGCCATGGTATTTGAGTTACGCATACCATACTGCTTCACAGAAGCTCGTACCTGCGTCCAGTCAAGTTTACCTTCTTTTGATACAGGGATATCGATGCCACGATTACGTTCAAGAAGACCAAGTGTATCCACCGGGAAAATATCTCTGTCCCACTTACTTCCTTTATAACTTGTATACGTTCCTCGTTCACGAGCAAGTTCTGAAGATGAAAGAATCGCATGGTAGGAAATGAACTCCATTGATTCATCCGCAAAAGCTACAGCAGCATCAGAATCGAAGTTGATATCCATCATATAGAGTGCGTCGTGGAAGCCCATGAGCCCAAGTCCGATTGGACGATGGCGCATGTTACTTCGTTCTGCTTCAACTGTCGGATAGAAGTTAACGTCGATCACATTATCAAGCATACGAATTGCAGTACGAGTAGTAGAAGCAACAAGATCAAGGTCAAACTTACCCTCTCGCATAAGTCGTTGATAATTAAGTGATCCGAGATTACACACGGCAGTTTCATCTTCACTATTGTTAAGTGTGATCTCAGTGCAAAGATTTGAATTATGAACTACTCCTGCATGATCTTGTGGTGAGCGGATATTCGATGGATCCTTCCATGTAATCCAAGGATGACCTGTTTCGTAGAGCATGGTCACCATCTTTCTCCAAAGTTCTCGTGCTTTTATTTTCTTAAAAATCTTAATAGTTCCCTCTTCTGTCATCTTCTCGTACTTTTCATAATTCTTCTCAAATGCTTCTCCGTATGTCTCAGCAAGGAGAGGTACTTCATCTGGTGAAAAAAGTGTCCAATCAGCGTCAGTCTGCGCACGCTTCATAAAAAGATCAGAAATCCAGAGCGCAGTATCCATATCATGAGTACGGCGTCGATCGTCCCCCGTATTTTTACGAAGTTCCAAAAACTCTTCGACATCAAAGTGCCAGTTCTCAAGATACGCACATGTCGCTCCACGACGACGTCCTGATCTATTGATAGCTACAGTTACATCATTTGCGATTTTAAGAAAAGGAATAATACCGTTTGACTTAATGCCGGACTTTTTTACAAGAGAGCCTGATGCGCGAATGTTAGTCCAATTAGTTCCAATTCCCCCTGCCCATTTAGAAAGTTGCGCGTTATCTGAATACACTTTAAAGATACTTTCAAGAGAATCCCCTACCGTGTTCAAATAACAACTTGAGAGCTGTGGATGTTTAGTGCCCGAGTGAAAGAGTGTTGGAGATGATGGCACAAAACGAAGTGTTGACATTGATTCATAAAACTCAATAGCTCGAGTTGTACGATCAAGCTCTTTTTCAGCAAGTGCAACCCCCATCGCAATTCTCATCCAAAATCCTTGGATATGTTCCATGATTTTTCCATCACCTTCTACATCACGTACAAGGTACCTCTCATAAATAGTCTGAGACCCAAGATACATAAAAAGTTCATCTCGAGAACGCACAAGAGCTGAAGATAATTTAGAAAGGTCGAAGTTAACCATACGAGTATCAAGAAGATTTTTCTCAACACCTTTTTTAATACCCGAAATAAAAGCCTCTTTATATTGTGCATCAATATTCTTATAGTCTAATGTATCTCCTAGAAGATCTTCATTAATTTGAGCGAGGATCATTCGAGAAGCGACATACGAATACACTGGATCTTGCTCAATCATAGAACGAAGTGTCATAACAAGAGCCTTACTAATTTCTCGTGTCGGCATCCCCTCGTAGACTTCAAGTTTTATTTGGTTAACAATTTGGTCAACATTAATATCTTTCTCATACCCTACAATCACATACGAAACAGCTTTTCGTACTTTATCGATATTGAACTGTTCTTTCTTA
>JAYUCW010000078.1:0-9664 GCA_043740125.1 Minisyncoccota bacterium | reverse complement strand
GGTCTTCGACAAGGTAATATTTCTCGTAGACATTGTAAAAAGAATCGATAAATAGCTCATCTTCTGGAGTTAATTCTTCAGCGAGAGTTGAGATATTCCGTAGAGTTCCCCCACCTGATTGTGGCTGAGGCTCTACTTCCTGTGGATATTTTTTAGTCGTTGACAAATTTGTAGAAGAAGATGTTTCTTGGTATGTCTCAGGTTTCTTTTTTATAATTATAGGTGAACTACTACCTTGTGAGATTTCTTTGAGGACTCTTTTTAGAGTTATTGTGCGATTTTCTATTTTTGGTAACGGATTAAGCTCTTCACTGTAGGCTATATCAGCATCTTTATTTTTTTGTTCAGCGTCTTTTTGTAGAGCACTAATCATTTTTTCTAAAAATATTCTTTGTAGGGTTGAGGTTATTGCGTCATATTCTTTGTCGATAGTTTTGTTCTCTTCAACAAAAAAGGCAACTTCTTTATCTTCGTTGATATTTCGTACGGTGACTTTTTCATTACTACTCGTTCCTGTGAGTATTGTTGTTGTTGCGGACTGTAGTTCAACAAAACTTCCTTCTTGAGCAATCACGGGAGCTCCCATAATTACAGAGTCTTCTTTGGTTTTAGTTACTTCAACGTTATGCTCTGTCACGATAACAAATGTTTTTTTAGCATTTTTATTATATATAATTCCAAATTTTGTACCCATAACAGTAGATAAACTATTTGGAGTTCTTACTTCATATTTATTTTTAGTAGCTAGTTGTATAACACGGTGATACGTAGAGCCTGAGTATTGCTGTACAGTTATCTTAGTTGGGGTATAGGTGATCTCTATTTCAGTGCTTGAAGAAATTGCGATACTTGAGTTATCAGGGAATATGATATATCCACGCCCGTCACCAGTTTTTACTGATACATGATTGGTAAGAATAACTTTTGGATTAGTCAAAAGCGTGTAAGTGTCTGACGGAAGTTTCTTAAAAAGAACTTCACCATATTCACGATACAGGTAAAATCCTTCGTTAGGTAGCGAAGAGGTAGTAGCTACAGAGTATGTACTCTTTTTTTGGATGTTAGAATAATAAAAACTCCAAGAAGCAAGACCAATAAGGGATATAAAAAGAAGGAAGTAGAATTGTTTCATAGACTTTATAAGTATACAACAACTAGTTCTAATAACTTTTTAAATAGTACTTTTTTTCTGAGCAAGAAGAGGTACATTTCGTAGAAGTACAAATATAAAAAGGAAAGTGACACCTATAAATGTATATAATGGTAACACGATTGACTTGATAAGTGTGATATAGAGTATCCAGGCACTTAATGCACCATAACTAAGTGATAATGCAGTTAAGAATAGTCCAGACATACTTGTGCTCATAATCTCAGGATCGTCAGTTTCTTTACTTGGGAAAAGGGCTCCAAGGGACAATGAAAGTGTCACAATAAAAAGAGTCGTTGTTATGAAAAGTGACATAGAGTAGAAAGTGTACGTAAAAGGGAGATGAAGAACAGAAGCAGAGATGTAGCTCATGCCACTGCCAAGAACAAGGAAACTTGATGTATAAAAAATATACTTACTAAAAAATATTTTCTTAAAGCTAAGTGGAGCAGTCCCAAGTATCCAGGCTGTTTTCTTTTCAACACTAAAAGAGGGGAACACAAAACGTAATGCAAAAGAACAAATAAAATAAACAGCAATAATAAACTGAATTGCTTGGAAGATAGCTATTTTTTCAGTGATATCTGTCTGATACTTTTGAATATTGTTTCGTAGTACAATGTTTGTTCCGATTTGAGCTAACCATAAACTCATCAAAAATAAAGACCAGAGTATGCCTTTGAGATTTCTTCTTGAAATAAGCATTTCTTTTTTAATAAGCGCAACACTAGGATTTCCAAAGAAATAATATGGGACTTGTGTTGAAACTTTTTCTTGGCCACTCGTAGTAGTTGTAGCTCCTTCTTGAAACTTTTGCCATAGTGGGTAAAACAAAAATGATACTTTCCACCATGTGTATGTTGCGAGTAGCATGCTTAAAAAGAGAATTACTACATTAACGAGAGCTTCTTGTATTTGATTGTTTTGCCACATACTAATCTCAAGAGCAAGTGGATGTGTTGGTAGCAACATAAAATGGTTACCAATATTTTGTAGAGTTACGGTGATGTCAGCATTGTCTGCTTTAAATAATTGCACAAGATCAATAGTGGAAATACTTTTCCATACAAAAGCACCAATGCCTAGAACGACAAGCAGTAAGAAGAGTATTAATCCTCCAAAAGTAAATCGTATGAATTTTATTTTCTCGGTTATTTTTTGGTAACTATAACTTATACAAAGTATTAGAAGTAGACTAAGCGCATTAAGAAAAATAAGTAATAGTATAACGGATATCAAAATAAAGAGAATGCTTATATTTTCTGCGTGGTAAATTTTTATAAATGCGAGTATCGCTGGTAGGAACATAACAAACAGAGGCCAGGATGAGGTAAAAAGGCTTTTAATAAAAATAAGTCGAGGAAAGAATATATAGCCCGGTGAACTAATAAGCCAGTTATCGTATTGACCACGAAATAGAGTAAAGATGCTAGAAACAATTGTACTAAAAATAATAACTCCTGCCATAACAAGAAGGAAAAGCTCATAGATAAATAAGCTTAGAGGTTGTCTGATTTCTTCTTCGACACTTTGATTAATAAACCTAAAGCCAGAGAGGAAGAAGTAGTAAAGACCAACACCAACACATAAAAATACTCCGATAAACAAAAGAGCAGTAATTGATTTTGCGAGAGAAGTGGTTTTGAAATACTTACTTATTTTTTGTAGTTCAAACCGTAAAAAAAGTATCATCATAAGATATTATGTAGTTATGATGCTAGTTTTCTATAAACATCATCCAAGCTTGCAGTATGTGGAAGCTCTGCTTTTGTTCGTAGTTCTTCAAGTGTTCCTGCTATAACCAAAGTTCCGTTTTTCAAAAAACCAATACGATCCGATATTTCTTGTGCAACAGGAAGTGTGTGGGTAACAAGAAGAACAGATCCACCATTTTTTGCAAAATCTACAAATATTTTTTTAGCAATTTCTGCACCTGTTGGATCAAGTCCTACAATTGGTTCATCGACAACTAGGAGTTGTGGGTGATGTGAAATAGCTGCAGTAATGCTGAATTTTTGTTTATTCCCTCGTGAATATTCTTCAAAGTATTGTTTCTCAAGTCCTTCTAGTTGTAAAGTCTCAAGTAATTTTGGTAAGTTTGATTTTCTTGTAGATTCGTCCATGCCGTAGAGTGCTTGGGTAAAGTACAAGAATTCTTCTCCTGTCATATGTGACCAGATCGAAGGTTCATCGGGAATGTATCCGATTAGAGATTTTGTAAGTTCTCCATGTTTTACAACATCATGGTTGTTAACGGTTACATGACCACTTGTTGGTGCTAGTAGTCCTGTGATTATTTTTACAATAGTTGTTTTACCAGAGCTATTTGGTCCTATGAGAGAAAATATTTCTCCTTTTTCGATAGTGAAGCTAACGTCGCTGACTGCTTTTTTATCTCCAAAAGTTTTTGTTAATGTATGTACGATGAGCATAAGTAATAAGTATAGTAAAGAAAACATTTAATAACAAATGTGGAGTTGGGATATTCCCATCTAAACATGAGGACTTTTTTAGCTGACATTACTACGAAATATAGCTTTAAAAAAGAAGGGTTAAAAGTAACATCGGTATAAGAGAAGCCAAAAGCTGAGAAGAAAAAACTTTGAAATATCAACTTTCTAAAATTAAAACAAAAGTCTTTGTAGAAACCAGAAAAAAGCTATCAAACTTATAATAAGAGCAATTACTTTTATAGCAACTGGGTACCACATTTTTTTTCTAAAAAAGTAAATAAAAGGTAAAGTTGCAAAAACGATAACCAGCTGGCCAACTTCAATTCCTAGATTAAATGCCAGAAGAGAAGAGATAAATGTATCTTTTGGAATGGAAAGTTCTGTTAAAAGTCCTGCAAAACCTAATCCGTGAAAAAGTCCAAAGAAAAAAATTGCTCCAATTTTTGCCTTATTTTGACCAATATAAATTATTTTCTTGAAAAATACTGTAGAAATAGCCATGTATGCTATCGAAAATGCAATAAATGGCTCAACAATCCGAGAGCTTAAAGTTAATAATCCAGTTCCAGCCAAAATAAGAGTAATGCTGTGGGCTACAGTGAACGTTGCAGTATATTCAAGTGTTGAAGTAAAAGAAAGAAATACTAATAGTATAGAAAGTACAAAAAGAATATGGTCAGGGCCGCTTAAGATATGATTAACTCCATTTTTATATTTTTTTGCAAATTCGGGGTTTTGAAGAGAAATAAATTTCCCCAATTCTTCTGTGGTGGCATTGGGATTATTTTGTACGTATTCTTGGAGAGCCTTTGGAATAAGTTCATGAGCAAAAACACTACTATCAGAAGTAAAAAGTGAATACAATATAAGACTAAGAACAAAAAAGTATCTCATGTTAATTCGTTTCTTTAAGTATGTTTCTTATCTCAAACACAGATCGCATTTTAGATTTTGAATTTTTTTGAAGTGACACTTGCAGTAATTTTCTCCCTGCTTGAATGTTGCCATTCTTAAGCTCAAGTACCCCTTGGTGGTAGAGAATGATAGGGTCGGTTAAGGCGAATGATTCGGTTGATGAAGCGTATACTTGTGCTTTCGCATACTCTCCATTTTTGAAATAACTAAAGGCCAAATTATCTCTTGTGAAAATATTTTTTCTTGTGGTATACGCTTTTTCTGCAAAAGAAAGTGCTGCTTTATTATCTAGGTTATTTTCATTTAAAAATACAGATTCTTCAAAATCGACATTCACTCCTTGTTCTCTTGAATTTGTAAAGGCACTTTGTGCTAAAACATAATATTTTTTAGCTTTTTCTTGTTTCCCTGTAACAAAATAAAAATCTGCTAAATTTGTTGTAGTAAATGCATCCGGAAGTTTTTTGTATGCTGCCAAAAAATATGTTTCAGCCTCTATCTCATTGTGAGAAAAATAAGCCTCTTTACCAAGCCCTGAAAGAGCGGCTGGGTAGTCTTTTACTAGATTAAGGGCTGTATTGTAGTGTGTACGTGCTTTTTCGGTACTAGTCCTACTCTCTAGTTTAGCGAGTTCGGTATATGCCCAAGCTACATTTTCTGGGTATGTGCTTCCAGCGTCAATTGCGAATTGAAGGGCTTGCTCCGCACCAGCTATATCTCCATGAAGTTCTCGAAAATAGGCGATTCGGGAATACGATCCAAAAGTCGGCCTAAGATCAATCATTTTTTGTAATATTTTTTCAGCTTCGCCATAATTACCGAGTTCAACATTGATATCAGCTAGTAATCCATAGTAGGTATCTTTTGTTGGATGCAAGGCAATCGCTTTTTCTATCAACGGTTTAGCTTCAATAAAGTTATGCTTACTTACTTCAATGGTTGCCTCTAAAAAATTGATATCTGCATTATTTGGATCCAGTTTTTTTGCTTTTTTTATAATAGTACTGATTGTTGCATAATAATTAATATTTCCTGTTTCGCGCAAGAGTTGAAAGTATAGATTACCAAGAATACTATATTTTTTTTGGTCTTTTGGAAATGAATTAAGTTCTTCTGTAGCTTTGGCGACTTGCTGTTCAGTCATCGAAGAGGTCGCAACGAGAGCATAAGGTGGAATGGTGTCACTCGTTTTTATTGATGTATAAACTACTACGCCAATAACAAGAATTAAACCACTTACAATTGCTATACTATTTTTTAATCTTGAGGACATATTTAAGAATTAACAGTAATGAGGTTTTTATACATAAGATGTATTTAATTCTGTCGTTATATTGATTATTATTGTATAACGACAGCGTAAACACGTCTTCTTATATTTCGTTACAATATAAATGAGACAATATGATTACTTTTTAGCGAGAACTTGTGTCAGTAGCTTCAGATGAATACACAGCGGAACGAGTTAGGTCTCCGAAGAAACCAGTCGGCCTGTCAATAAGAAGTAGTTTCCTACGTATTAAGTATTCTTGTAGACATCGTACCTGCTGTCTTTGTGAGCTTGTACTTACATTACCTGTAATACCACAACGCCCTAGAGCATCTCTAATCCCTGTACTTGTGGTGGTGCTATTACTAGGCGGCGTTGATGTTCCCACTCCTGGAATTGTCGATGTACCATTAGATGGTGGGGTAGAAGTAGCTGTAGGCAAAGTTGAAGTGCCTGTTGGTGGAATGGAACCAGGTCCTTCACCACTCCCACTTCCGGCATGAGGTTTGGAATCAAAGCCTGATGTTGGAAGTGCCAGATAAGGAAATGTTGTTCTAAATGCCTTATCATTAACATCTACACCATCACCCAATCGTAATCCTATAGGGTCTGCTTTAAATTCTGGATGGAATAGGGGGTACACAGCACCTGCAATAGCTCGAAGTGAGATATCAACTACGTCGTCACTTAATCTTCGACCGTTTGGATATCCTTGATTATCACCACCTAAGAGTCCATACCTATTAGGATTGGTAGCTGGAGATACTGCTACGTTAAGGCGAAGCTCTTCAGCAGGAATAACATTTGCAGGTTGAGTCAAGCCTTTAATTCCCGTAAGAAATATTGCTACGAGGTCATCACGTTGCGTTGAAGAACCAAATGGGCCCTGTGGAGGAACATTTATGTTATAAAGCGCTTTCAATAATTTCCCCACCTCAGGGTCAGTGACACCATTTGCAAACTGTGCGTCATTTTCTGGTTTTGATGAGTTGAAAAGGTCTTTAGCACCTAACGGCACTACAACTTCGTTGACAAGCGGGGCGCCAAGTCGTGAAACTTGCACCCAATCACCCGAATTTGTAATAGTTCCTGTAGTTCCAAGTACAGACATCGACTGACGAGATGCTGTGGTCCAAATACCTATTACAGCATCTGGGTTAGCTACATCAGTCGGTATGTTTTTATTTTTAGTTAGTATGTTTATCGGAACCTGAACCGCTATTGAGTGGACATTAAATCCTTTTGTTGTTTCAACCCCACCTCCTGTATCACCAGGAAGTTTTCGAATGGTAAGCAAATCAAAGGTAGACCCTAAGTCTACGAAGAATGGGTCATCACTTTGACCAGCGAAAAATTTAGTTCCATCATCTAATGTATGGATTGCAGAAGCTTGCAACTCTGCATAATTAGGTGTTGACTTCGGACCAACATTTACTGGCGGCATAGTAAGATCAGTTCCAAGCACTGTTGAAGTAGCGCCTTCGATTTTAGTCAGTGTGTAGGTTTGCTTAACATTCCAGTTTGGATCAGTAAGCGATGTAATTGGTCCAGTGTTGTATAAGAATGTGTTTGGGTTTGCAACTGTTGTCTTGAACCTGAATTGATATGTAATGTCTGGTTTTGCGTCACCATTATTATCTATTTTAATTTCGTAAAGTGCGCGTGGGTCAAACGAATCAAAGTTTGGCCCCCAGCTGGCTCTTCAAAAGGAATGTAGTTAGCAATAAGGGTTACAGTATCTTTTTTATCTGGACTCACGAATGCGTACAAATCTGTTGCATCAACTTTAGGGTCTCCACTTGTAAGTGGTGCTTCGCGGTGACTTGAAGCATAACCAAGAGCGCTTACAGAAAGCACTAAAGCTACAGCAACGAATCCATACGAGATTTTTTTGTGTAACAACATATATTGTGTTTATAGTTAAGTTATTTACTAATTAGGTATTAATTATACGGTCTCAAGCAGGCCAAAATAATTTGAACGACTGAATACAGAACAGCGTATATATTACATGACGAGTTAACTTTACTTTTCTTACAGCTTATTTCTAAATAATTTCCCTTTTTTCTCTATAATCAGAAAAGTAAGAAAAGCTTAGTTTGAGACGTCATAGTATGTGTGAAAAGAAATAAACACATACTAGCTTTAGTTATCATGCTTGTAATTTTATTGGCAATTATGTACGTATAGTCTATCCTCAAATACTCTTACAATTGTTTCGTTTCCGCTAACTAGCTCAGATGCCGCTCAGGTTGTCTAGAGCTACAGGATTTTCCAAGCCTTAGGGTCCACGGGTCCACAAAAAACTAAAACACGATATCAATTGATATCGTGTTTTAGTTTTTTGTGGACTTTAGTATGATTTTTCTAAACCAAATCATGAAAGAATTGAAATATCTTTCTTGGATTTTAAAAGGTGAGTATGAAAATAAGTAATAAGAAAACCCGCCCAACTGCGACGGGAATTCCGTGCCGTAAGGCGGGGTCAGTTCAGCTGCTCACTTCCGTGACGAAGTCGCCAATAGCGAGCATCTTTTGGCCGAGACTGCTATGGAATGGGCACAGGACGACTTCATCGTTTGCTGTACGAACAGCAACAAGACGTCCTCCTGTCCTGCTACCTCCAATCCAAAAGGTTCCAGGCGGTTGCCCTTCGCCACCCATGTCATCACCTGCAGTGACGTGGTTGGTACCTGTCAGATGCAGAGCGATGTCCGCATTTGTAAGTGTGGCGTCGCGGAGGTAGTACTTTCTGCCCGCTTCACAGATTGAAGCGTCTGGTTTCATCGGCATATGGTTTCCTTTTTGAGTGGTGGAAGTGGAATGAACAAAAGCATTATACAACACGTATAATGCTTTTGTCAATTCGAGTGGACCCTAGCGGAATCGAACCGCTCGCCTCCGGAGTGCAAAACCGGCGCTCTACCATATGAGCTAAGGGCCCTTATTTTATTTTGTAACCATACCTGAACCCTTACTTATATTGCACATGCTTCGGTTTTGCAAAACCGTCGGCAATGTTTATCTCGGTTGTCGCCTCGTGCCATATGAACTAAGGGCCCTTATTTTATTTTGTAACTATACTCCAGCCTCTGCTTATACGTTATCATTTGATACAGGTACTACTTTTTGTAAATAGAATTTTTACCGAATGTGACTATAATACTACCATATTTTTGTTAACAGGAAAAGGGGTCCCTAATGTCTCATAATTATTCTGTCTGTGCCTTTGTTCTATCTTCTGCATACATTATACTTTAAGCTATGAAATTATTTAGTAGTATTGATTATCTTTTTGATAAAATGGAAGATCATATACGGGCGAGACTTTCTCGTCATCCGTTTATCTATACATTTATAGGTGGTGGTGGAGTTGTACTTTTCTGGAGAGGCGTTTGGCATACTGCAGATATTTTAGAACGTAGTTCTCCTTTATTAGGGTATATATTTTCACCACTTGGATGTATTATTCTTTCAGTAGTACTACTACTTTCAACTGGACTTTTCGTCTCAGTTTTTATTGGAGATTCTATTATTATGTCTGGGATAAAACATGACAAAAAGATAATTGAGAAGACTATCTTAGATGTTGATTCAGAAAAAGTCGATATTGAGAAAGTCCTTATTGCTATTGTTGATATGAAGAAAGAGCTTGAAGTTCTTGAGTACAAAGCACGTGTTCGGTGTGACAATGACTAAAATATGATACAGTATAACTATGAACAATGATACAAATACCGAAGGAGTGGGTAGCGCTGTACGGAAAGATACTTTAGGGGAGGTATGCGACACACTTGCCTCAACAGAAGCAAATGTGCTATATAGCTCCCAATAGGACCCAACATTGTAAACTACCCATACACCAAATAACTAAAA
>JAYUCW010000077.1:0-9666 GCA_043740125.1 Minisyncoccota bacterium | reverse complement strand
TTTTATTCTCTCAATAACAAATAAATTTTCGAATAAACCTCCAGTATCATTACGATGATCCATACCATTATGATTTTTAATAATACTATTTCTGATACCTATATCAATAAAATATACTTTAAAACCTTTCTTAATCTCGTTAGAAAGGTTACGGGAAAATCCATATAATCTTTTTATAACAAACATCTTCTCAAGTAAATCGAGGTACCTATCCACTGTCTTCGCTGTTGTACCAACTTCTCGAGCGATACTATTGACTGATAGTGAAGAGCCAATAGAAAAAGCTAGGATTGTAACAATCTTACGTAACACCTCTGGTTTCTTGATACTCTCGAGTATAAAAATATCTTTATAGAGATAGCTCTCTTGTATTGTTTCTAGATTTCTTTCAGCTTCTTCGTTTCCACTATTCACAACACCTGGATAAAAACCATATTTCATAAAAAAAACTTCCTTTGCTTTAAATGCAAAGACCGAGTTACCTGAAACTTCTTCAAGAGACAGCGGGTAGAGGAAAAATTCATATACTCTGCCCGTCAAAGGCTCCTTGGTTTTATTTGCTAAATCAAATGACGATGAACCTGTAGCAATAACTTGAATCTCTGGAAATGTGTCAACGAATGTTTTAAGAATGAGGCCAATATCGGGGATGTTTTGTGCCTCGTCAATAACAACCAGTTTTGCATCACCAAAAACAGCTTTTAAAAGCTGAGGCTCTGGCTTGGAAATTAGCTCTCGAGCAGAGGCAATATCCGCTTGTATATAAAGCGTTTTTACACCTGACTCATTCATTATTTTTTTTGATAATGTAGTCTTACCAACTTGTCTTGGGCCATAAATAATAACAACTTTTCCTTTAAAAAGCTTACTTTTAATACTTTTTTCGATAGTTCTTTGGTACATAGTACTAAATTATATTAAATATCTATACCAAAGTCAAGATATTTGTCTAAATTTTGGTACTTATCTTAACAAAAATCTACCACGTTGGCTTGCCTTCGCATTCCGAAAAGCCGCGCTTCGCGCGGCTTTTTTATTTTAGTCAGAAACTACTTCCATACCACGATCTCAGTGCCAACTTCTGCATCACCAAAAACTTCTTTATGCTGGTTTTTTAGATTAAAGTTTTTAAGTAACTTTTCCAACACATATACAGGCTTCTGTATTTTTATTTTCATGTTTATATATCGAACTGCAAGCAAGTTTTTAGATGTAAGGAGATACTGACCTGGATCCCGTGTCGTGGCACGGGATGACAATACCAAATACATAGCCCTCTCCCCGAGGCCTTGCCTCGGGGATTTCTTGGGGATTTTTGTGTGGGAATATATAAACACAAAGCGCGTCGTAAGACGCGCTTTGTATTTTGCATTGTTTAAAGTACCGAATTTGTATTACGCTAAAACCTGCAGTCTTGAATTTCAAAATTTGTTTTAGATGCGAGGCACGGGATGTTTGAGAGAAAACGTAGGTACTACTACGTTGACGAGCAAACTGGGACCCGTAACAAAGCAGATGAAGTAAATTTTAAATTCTGTTAGAGTAAATTAAAACTAGCTAAAGAATCCCCATCACGCAACTTCATAATACGCACACCTTGCGTATCACGCCCAAGAGTCGGAATCGATGTAAGCTCAGTCCTAATCACCTGTGAATCCTTCGACACCGCGAGCAACTCCTCAGTCTCACCTGTCACCACACGCGCCACCATCAACTTACCAGTCTTCTCAGTCACCTTCACTGTCTTGATACCACTACCACCACGCTTCTGAATCTTGTACTCGGATAACTTAGTCTTCTTACCATATCCATTCCCTGTCATAATGAGAAGCTCTGCACCTTTTGTACCTGTTGGTATTTTATCTGCCGCAACAATCACGTCCCCCTTGTCTAACTTCATACCGATCACTCCAGCTGCAGTTCTTCCCATCTCGCGCACATCAGTATGACTGAATCGTATTGACTGACCATTTTGTGTTGTAAGAATGACACTGTCCTCATCACGAACAAAAAGCGTTGCAAGTAATTCATCTTTCTCTTCAAGTTTTATGGCAATCAATCCATTACGACGTACATCCTTGAAGCTCTCCGCAGAACATTTCTTAACCGTACCATCTTTAGTAATCATCATAAGAGACACTCCGTCATTTTCTTTTCCTTTTGCCTGCTTCATATCTTTTGGCATTGGGAGAATACTTGTCACCTTCTCACCATCAGTAAGCTGAAGGAAGTTCATAATGCTCTTGCCGCGAGTCGCACGCTTCCCTTCTGGAAGATCATACATCTTGATCTGGTATGCCTTTCCTTTATCCGTAAAGAAGAGCATGTCGTTATGTGTGGATGTCGTGAGAGACATGATCACGAAGTCTTCTTCTTTTGTATTTAAATCTACCACTCCAACCCCTCCACGTTTTTGTGTGCGGAATTCAGCAGGATCAGTACGCTTAACATAACCGCCGGAAGTATACACAAGTACTTCTTCACGGTCTGCAATTAAATCTTCAGGATTAAATTCCTTCGCTTTGTGCTTCATGATCTTCGTACGACGTTCATCCCCGTACTTTTCCTTAATATCACCAAGTTCAGCTTTGATAATAGAAAGCATTTTCTTCTCTGATTTCAAAATCGCTTCTAGTTCTGCAATGAGTGTCTGCACGGCCTTCAAATCATCTTCAATCTTCTTTCGTTCAAGTCCGGCAAGACGCTGCAGCTTCATCTCAAGAATCGCTGTTGCTTGAATCGCTGAGAACTTCCACTTTGCCATGAGCTTAGCATGAGCATCCGGTGTATCTTTCGACGCTCTAATTGTTTTGATAATCTCATCAATATGATCAAGTGCTTTCTTAAGACCAAGTAAAATATGTTCCTTCTCGAGAGCTCGCTTAAGATCATACTCAGTACGGCGCCTTACTACTTCTTTTCGATGTCCTACGAACGCTTCAAGAGCTCCCTTAAGCGCAAGAGTCTGGGGTATACCATCAACAAGTGCCACCACATTATAATGGAAAGTACTTTCAAGCTCTGTATGCTTGTAGAGATAGTTAAGAACTTTTTGTGGTTGAATTCCACTTTTTAAGTCAATCACCACACGAATGTCTTTCGTGGATTCATCACGAAGCCCTTTGATTCCTTCGATCTTTTTATCTCGCACAAGGTCAGCAATATTTTCAATTAAATTACTTTTCACAACTCGGAAAGGAATGGAAGTAATAATAATCTGGAATAGTCCACTCTTTGTTTCAAAGATTTCTGCCTCCCCTCGCACCACCACACCACCGCGCCCCGTTGCGTATGCTTGCCTGATATCAGCCTGACCAAAAGCAATGCCTCCAACCGGAAAATCAGGCCCTTTTACATGCTCACAAAGGTCTTCAGTGGTAGCATGAGGGTTATCTATCAAGTGCACTGTTGCGTCGATCACTTCAGAGAGATTGTGTGGTGGGATATTCGTTGCCATACCCACTGCGATACCAAGCGTACCGTTTAAAAGAAGACTAGGCACAGCAGTTGGTAACACACGAGGTTCTTTTTTTGTACCATCATAGTTAAAATCCATCTGAACAGTGTCCTTCTCGATATCACGCATCATCTCCATTGAGATCTTGGACATCTTGGCTTCGGTATAACGGTATGCAGCTGCACCATCACCATCAATTGAGCCGAAGTTACCTTGCCCCATCACAAGTGGGTACCTGTATGAAAAATCCTGCGCAGATTTTACCATCGCATCATACACAGAAGCATCCCCATGTGGGTGATAATTACCAAGTACGTCTCCGACAATAGTTGCAGACTTTCGGAACTTAGCGCCTGGTGTGAGCCCCATGTTATTCATAGCGAAAAGAATGCGACGATGCACTGGCTTAAGACCATCACGCGCATCCGGTAACGCACGAGAAGTAATAACACTCATCGCGTAGTCAAGATACGCGGTACGCATTTCTTCTGAAATATTAACTGGCTGTAACCCAGTACGAGGCACTTCCGGAGGGGGTAATTCTGCTTGTGGGGATGTCTTTTTTGCCATAGAATATGAGACTTATAGTACATCATAGTATAGCATAAACAGCCTTTTTAAGAAAATCACCTTCTTAAGAATTCCTAGATAAAAAGACCCCTTCTTTTTTAATTCTGAAAAGATTCTACTTGTACATTTTGACTCGTTGTGGCTTCATCTTGACGATATACATCCTTACTTTCAAGAAGTGAATTTTTACTATAATTAAGTTTTCTAAACCTAAGAGAAGCTTCTTCCAAAAAACTGCCAATCAATGCGCTCGGTGACTGACCTTTTGGTTCATTTGGGGCAGATGATATCATTTCTTCCTTTGCTAAGGTATCACTTCGAGAGTACTTATCTCGCCAAAATCCATAATCAAAATACAAAATAATGACTGCCAAAAGGAGCGTAACACTCCCTGCGAACACTAATGCATACAGATGCTGCATATGAGTTGGTTGTCTTTTCAAAAATACAATCCAATGCGAAAGGTTAAGATATTTTTTATTGAATTTCATCTGATGTGTGTTGCGTTTTAGTATACAGCAAATACAGGTTGTAGGTTATGGGTGATAGGTTGTAGAAACACGGAACACAACACCTACAGTACTTTTAATCCCATGTTTGTATCTTATATCTAGTCACAACCCATAACCTATCACCTACAACCCATTTTACATCTCGTGAAAGAGTACCACTTCCCCAAGTTTTCCTTCAATGTCTTTTTTCTTAATTGTCAGCTTTTCTACTGGCTCTACCTTATCATTTCCTGCTTCTTTTAAGAAAATTGGAAGAGATTGCTCATCATAATCTATCGGGATGATAAGTTTTGGCTCAAGTGAAACTGCCAGCTTATACGCATCGTATGGATTGAGCAAAAACCCATCATGACCAACTGGCACGAAGAGCACATCTGTCTCATCAATAATTTCTTTATGTTCTGGGAGAAGCATTGTAGACAGCGCTCCCAAAAAAGTAACTCGAATGCCATCGATAGTGAACACGTAACTTGTGTTCTGATACTCCTTCTCCGTTTTTCCTTCCTGTATCTTCGTTATGGTAGAGAATCCTTTGATGAAAATATCTCTCACTTCGTACTCACCTGCACCAGAAATAACAAAAGGCACCTTCGCTCCAAGTTCAGTCTGCTCAGATCCATTATAGTCAGGATGGTTCGTAGTGATGAGTGTGATATCAGCTCCGTACTTTGACACCTTGCCTTTTCCTTCTTTAGAAACTGGATTAATAGAAACCGTCAAATCCCCAACTTGTAATTTAAAATGCTCTCGTCCAAAGTGTGTGATAATCATGCTTACAATCATACCATCCCATAAGCCTTTTTGACGATACTTGACAAAGTACGTATTTCGTGTATAATATATAACAGCACTGGGAGGCAATTTGCCCTTCAGGATTCTCAAAAACCGCACATTTATAAGGAGCAAATATGTGCACTCTAGTCGTTAAAGACAAAGATTCCAACATGAATGTTAAGCGGATTATCGCCTATACAGGTGATCTGTCCCAGTTCCCTGAACTGGATATCTATCCTGTGATCGAAAAGCCTGCACCAAAAGTTTTGATGCGCAGGAAGAAAAACTTCAAGCGTCATCCAAAGAACGACACATCCAATGAGACTCGTCACACTGCCCGCTACATGGAAATGTTGTACGGGCCATGCGATGAAGCTGTAACCTACCAAGGTTCTGCTCGTGATCAAGCTGTTCAAAAGACAGTGGACACATATCACTGCACTTACATACAGCGAGGACATCTCTATCTGGCAAAACTAGACCCGAAAGAAATGCCAAAGGGACGTCTCCCTCTGAATGACATCCATAAAGACCGTCGCTTGCGTAGAAACGGCTCTGGGAAAACTACAGCTGTATCTGCACAACTTTAACCTTAACCAACAACCAACGGAGGCTACAATGCGATTACGTAGATAAATCTCCTGGGCATTCAACCTAGGAAAGAGGCACGAAGGATAGGAGAAATGCCCTATCACTTCAGATGAGCCGCTTGAGGATATCCTCAACCCGACCGAGATTACTCTCGGAGAAAAAGGGAATCATCAAAAACCGCATCCGACGAGAGTCGCTGCGGTTTTTTTTATTTCTATTTTTCCTAAAGCACCTAAAATTTAAGGCTTAGCTTGTCCAAGGCCAGAAATATCACCGGAGGCAACAAGGATATCTTTTGACGGACGATAAATAAAAATAGTAGTTTCGTACAAAACGACGATATCACCATTCTCTGCGTTCTTAAAGAATGCTTGTTGGGTACGCAACTTTTCTACATCTTTGACTTCAGCAACTTGAGGATTCCCTTCTGGAAGAAGCACATGCTTACCGAGCGCACGCACAACATCCTCTGGAGTTGTTGCTTGAGTAACGATAATTCCTGTATTTTTTTCTTCTTGTGAAAGTACATGTACTTTGTACTGAGAGTATCCTGCTAAAGCAAGAAGAGCAACGATTACACCTGCTAACATGATAAAAATAGTTCTTAAACGTTTCTCTTTTTTCTTTCTTGTTTCTAATTTACGTTTAATTTTTTCGACTTCATCGTATGCAAAAGATGCTTCTGATTCACCAAAAGCTTCAGCTTCTATTATTTTTTCTTGATCATTTTTTTTACTTTCAGATTGATGGAGATTCATAAAAAATTAATTTATCTTTGGATTTAGAGCTTAAAAATTTGAATGAGACTTTAGGAGAAACTAAGATTTTTTGGAGCCGTACACCTAGTACGGTGATAAAAAAATCTGAAGTTTCTGAATCACCAGATTCATGTTTTGAACAAAGAAATATCGTCAAATTTTGAAGTTCTTTATTTATTTAATTATATCACAACCTATAGCTTGATTAGCTTTCACTCTCGTTGCTTCGTTCCAGTTACCTGATATGAAACTTAATGTAAGAATATTGAAGATATCTTTTCGGTACGCTTGCTGGAATCGCTTCACGGCACCTTTTGTAAGCGGCCCATATACACCACTTAATGGTAACTTTTCTCCTCGTACGATATTTAAGAATTGTTGAATTTTTTTAACTGTTGTACTTTTGTCACCATAGGACGCATACTCCTTAAAATATGGGCAAGCGGTGATGATGATAGGAGTACCACATGCTTTCGTCGTCTGTCGCTCGATCTGACGCTGACTAAGTGTATAAATTGTCCCTGTTGGTTTTTTAAGAAGCATTGGATCAAGGATGAATGACTTGTACTTTAACTGCCAACGCTTCACTGCTGCAATATCTTTTGCTTCATAGATGCCGTTGATTACAAGTTTTTCATTCTCGTAGGTATTGAGGAAAACTTCTAGTTTTTTAACATCTTCTTTAAGATTAGTTTTGAGACCAACATCAATTGGGCCAATGAAAGTTATTCTTGTTGTACACGTACTCCCAGAGTCGATAACTGCAGGTAGAGATGACGAGCTGGTAGTGACGTATGATGTCGAGGAACTTGTTGGTGATGGGAAAATAAAATATCCTCCACCAGAAATAGTAGTTCCGCCGCCCCCTGAAGGTGAAACTGGTGGTGTGGTAGTCCCTGTACTTGTGCCAAATGCACCATAGAGTGTGTAGCCTCCACCTTGGTTGATACCTCCTTCTGTTTGACTTGTTTGCTGAACCGTATAACCATTACCAGATATAGCGCCTTCTATTGGAGCTATTATTTGTTGAACAATGTACCCTCCACCTGAAACTGTTTCCGCAGAAAGATACAGCCCGCTTTGGGAAAGTATAACCACAAGAATGAACGTAAAGAAAATATACTGCTTATATTGCTTACGCCAAAGTATTTTTTGTAATTTGTGTGATGTCATTTTTACTTTGTATAAGTATACCATCACACCTCACAATCCTTTTCTTGTAAAAAACCATTAATTCTCATCTCCTGAAGCAAAACCTAAGGGAGTAAGAAAGTTATGAAGGGGTTACTTAAGGTGTCGTAGTTGAGCCGGCTCCTCCTGCTGTTGGATCGAGGATTAGAAGAAGAGGTTGAGTGTCGCCTGATGTGCTACTTGTTCCTGTACCATTTCCTATACCTACTGTTCCAGTACTTGTTCCGCTACTTGTTGATGAGGACGTACTACCACTTCCAGTACTTGTGTCATTACTTGGTAGGTTTTCTGTTGAAGTACCGAGAACTGTACCACCAGTTGGGATGACATTTCCACCACTTCCGCCAGCACTCCCACCACTACTTCCGCCTTGATTATTATTTACAGAAGGATTCATAAGTGGAATCTGTGAAGCGTTCATCATACTTTCGACTTGATCCCCTGTCAGACACACGTCCGTTCCATCTGCTTTCTTCACACAGAGTGTATTGGTATAAATTTTCTTGGCGAAAAGTGTATCAAAGTATCCAACTACTGCACTCATCTTCACTGACATATATTGAGCAACGATAGAACCACCATGTGCGAGCTTCTCACTAAGAGACGTAGCCACTGTTGTTGTACTCACTGAGGAAGATGCTGCTGCAGTGAGTGCTCCAACTCCATCGATACCAGATAACGTGAGCGCCTTTTGCTTATTCTCGACAACCATGAGCACTGTCGTTTCTATTGCATCAACATCTGCATCTGATAATGCACGTCCAATAGTGAAACTGTTTTCGTTTGCCTTCATTGCATATCCTGGAATAGACAATGAAATAGTAAGTGAATCCCCTCGCATGACTGTACCATTTTCGTTGGTGACACGTACTGGTACACGACCTGAGAAAGCAACTGGGGCACCGTGAACGGTATTACCTCCAAGTAATATTCCAGGGCGAGTAGAGATAACACCGAGAGCTTCCTCACCATATACTGCCTTTCTGATAGTTGTCATTGCAAAAGTACTCGATGCAGTCTCTCCATTATCGTATGACCAGTCTTCAGTAGAGCTTGCGAATGATACCACAGTTCCAGCAGGGAGACTCTCTCCACTCATGACAGGATACATTTCTGCAAGGTCGGCTGGAGTACCGATGGTTGTCGCACCATCAGTGAAGACATCTCCATTTGCTTTTACTTTAAAGACAACGTTACCAGAAGATGATACATCAGAAATAATACGGAAGATGTCAGTACTTGTCGCGGAGGTGGCAGTGTAGACATCTAAGCGTGATGATGGAGTAGATGTACCGACACCGAGATCTCCATTTTTGGTAACGGTGATGAGAGCAAGCCCCGTAGAAGATGCGATGCTAAACGGATTGACTCCAGAACTTCCTTGTACTGAAAGAGTGGCAGCTGGGGAAGATGTGCCCACTCCAAGGCGAGTGTTGGTATTGTCAAAGTAAAGACCTGCGTTATTTTGTGACACGATACCACCAGTACCAATGAAGGCAATCGATCCTTGCGTGAGTGCTGAAAGGAAGAATGAGTTGGAAGTGGTGAGGTTGGTGGTGGAGGCATTAGCAAGAGTTGTGTTACCGATAACTGCGAGAGTTCCTGTTGCTGAGATGTTGCCGTTAGTCACAAGTGATCCATTGTTTGAAACAGTGAACTGAGAAGTTCCATTTTTCTTCAAATCAAGGAAATTACCCGTGAATGATCCACCATTTGCACCAAGATCCATATAAAGACCTGTGCCTGAAAATGTAGAGATTTCTTGATATATTTTTGCCATTGATTCTGCAGATGTCACCGTAGAAGAGTAGAG
>JAYUCW010000076.1:0-24577 GCA_043740125.1 Minisyncoccota bacterium | reverse complement strand
TTTTGTGTATTTTTAGGAAGAACTAGGTAGTAGTTTATTCGTGAACAACACCCTGCGGCGTCAGCCCGTGATTGTTTATTGACCACCGCCACCTATATAGCCAGTACTGCCAGTACTACCTCCTTGCATCTGGATGCATGTATTGTTGGTCGTGTTGAGATCTTTGTCGTTCTCTGTTTGATTTTTTATTTCTCTTCCCTCCCCAGTTCTTGCTCCTTCTGATCCAAGCCTCGGAAGACTTTCACTATTCACTGCAGCTTGATAGGTCTTAAAAATAGTACTCATTTCTTGGGTTGAGTTGGATTCCTTGAGTGCTGTTATTGTTTGTTGGTTTAAACTCTTGGCTCGTGCTATCTTTCTGATTTCAGGAACAAGGCTATTTTTCTTTACATCAATCTTGGACTGTCTATTTTCGTAGAAGGTATAGGCATTCGTCACTCTTCCATCAGTTGCTTTTGAAGGGTCGTTTTTAACCAGGTCGTCATAACATGTTTTACCGGTGGTTACTTTATTTTGATATGCATTAATATCAGCAAGGATTGAATTGTCAATCCCCTCAAGCTTATTAAGGGTTTCTTCATACGCATCGAATTGTTTCATCATAGTTCCTAAGGTCTCATCTTTTCGTGCAGGGTCATTGATGAGATCTTGGCGTATAGGTCTACTCGAACTTACGGTCACTGACATATTGCTTGCCTTTGGACTAGCTGCTTTATTCTTACTTCCATTATTCGTAAAAGCCACAGCAAGACCTGAAAGAAGACTTGAAAGAGATCCGTCTCCCATAATGTTGGTTAACCTATCTAATCCAGCACTTTGCCCTTTTGCGAAAAGGGTGCTAACGGTTGCCCCTGGGGTGATAGTTTTCCACTGGAGACACTTTTGGTCTTCAGTTGGCCCTACTTTATCATTCGGGTCAGTTGTCCAGGTGACTTCTTCGTATACTTCACATTCTTTTTCACTCACGGCATTTTGTCCCCCTCCGTAGTTTTCTTTTGTGGCTATATCCTTATCTGCTTCGACTTTTTTGGCAACAAGATCTTGTGCTATTTGTGCACGAGTGTATGCATTTTGACCTTCAACAGTAAGCTTGTACCATCCATCCATTCCACTTAAGTTAGGATTTTGCGTATTAAGGTCATTTAATTTTCTGGCTAATTGTGGGTCTGTAGTAGGATCTCCAGCACACGCATAGTTATAAAGAGATGTTTTCCGGGCAGTCACTTCATTAGCAGTATAAACTCCAGTATTCTGATCTTTAACATCATTTATAGCAAGTGCGGTGAGAGCTGCATCAGTACACATTTTATCCTGGAGAAGTCTTGGAATGTCAGATTTACTAAGATTTTCAATTTGTGATTTGATATCATTTACCCCTGTATACGTTTCTTTTAATGTTGCAAAAAGACTATCCCCAAAAATACTGTCCTCGGGAATATCCCCGATAGCCCTTCTTGCTGCACTTATTCCTGCTTTTTTTATAAAGTCTTCTGGGTTACCTGTGATAAGAGATGGAGCCCCATCAAAACCTCCTGTCACCCAGGATGTAATATTATCTGAGGACCCTTCAATTGCAGAAGATATAAGTTGGTTGGCAATTGGGTCCAAAATCGTTTCTTTCAACATAACCTCAACATTTGCAGATGTGTCAATAAAAGTCGAAGCTTGGGTACCAAGACTAATAATATCACTGACTATTTGCCCTGGAAAAGTTGATCCAATGATAAAAGACGCATGTACTCCCGTTGTATTCATGAAGAGGCAAACAAGAAGAAAAGGTAAAAGATGTTTTTTCATAGGTGTTATTTTTTAGTATATCCTGGAGTTAGGATATATCCAGGTTCAGTTGAAGTAAACGTAACATTTTCTTGCTTGAAATATAGATCTATTCTCTGAAGAGCACTAAAAATTCCTCGCACAGTACCTAAGTAGTTATCAAAGGCAATACTTGCGCGGATGGGATCGTTCGATGCCTGGGCGAGACCTTCTAGTGTTGTCTTGTAGAATGAGAGGTTATTAATCGCCAAGAGGTGGTAGATAACAGCAGATCGAGGTGTAGGAGTTTTTAGAAGTGTGGCAATGATACTCTCTGTTACATTTTTTTTAACAACAAAAGCTTCCAAGAGTGAAGCATCTTTACTACTCATAAAAGCTTTTAAGATTTCGGTATCCCCTGTTCCTAAATTTGCAGTTTCTGCTTTTTTAACAAGCTTCCCAAGAGCATTCCCATATGTTTTTTTGGTTGTCAAAGTATCTTCTTGTGCAATCACAATATCATCCACTGTGTATGAGGTGACAACGATCTTTTTAGCTTCACCGGCAATCAAAGAACGAATAAGTTCACTCTGTTGAACTTTTGTAAGAGTTCCATTTTTCTTTGCATACGCTGATGCAACAACAACATTTTTTGAAAAAGATGCGGTGAGATTATTCGGGTCAGCGAGTCGTTTCTTTACTTCTGGACTTATAGTAACAGGTTGATTCTTTTCGTTTACTGGAGAATGTGTCGTTTCAAGGAGAAGATCTTTCCAGTCAGGATTGTTATTGTTATTTTTATCCCCAGCTAGTGCTGCGAGCTCATCTCTATCTCGTAATATAAGAGTTGGCTGATTAGATTTTGGAGGAGTTACCCCGAACCACTTCGCAGGCATAATGAGACTAACAACAAGAACAGAAATTAATCCCCC
This sequence comes from Minisyncoccota bacterium, assembly GCA_043740125.1. Classification (GTDB taxonomy): domain Bacteria; phylum Patescibacteriota; class Minisyncoccia; order Phycocordibacterales; family UBA5272; genus UBA11704. Next base: position 21,890 of record JAYUCW010000076.1, on the reverse strand, counting down.
CACAATAAGAAGCGCTTTTTTAGTGGTCATATTAGTTTCTTCCATATAATGTGTAGTATACCCTACAGTATCTGTGTCTTTACAAGAAAAAGAGGATAACTACCTGGCTAAGGTTTTATTTTCATAATTAACATCCATTCTATCTTTTATAAAAAATATAAGTTGAGGTGCTAAATCCTACAGGAATTATTTTTATAATTTCTCCGTAGGGCGAGATGATGTAGGATGGGGAGCCATTCACACTACTGATGAGCGGACGACGAAGTTGAGCTGCTGCGGTTTTTGCATAGAGATAATAATGCATGGTAAACCACGAGTTATTGTGGAATATATTTGAGTGAGATTGGAAAAATACAAGTGAAGGTTTTTCTTTTTTAATATCGTGAAGTACTCTAAATGAAGTTATTTCATAGCATAAAAGTGTCGAGATACCATCTTCTCCAAAAGGAATTGTTTTTACTGATTGCATCGGGGTGTAGGAATGCCATGAGGTGAACTGATCCATTTGGTCACTTGAAATAAATAATTTAAATATTGGCATAAATATATACGGAACGTATTCATTAAAAGGAAAAAGGAAACTTTTTCCTCGTCTAATTTCTTTCTCACCTTGTGTTAGATAAAAAAGTGTAGCGTTTGCGAGTTTGTCATTGTAGAGAGTGATATCAGCGTCGATAAAAAGTGTTTTTGAGAAATACTGATTGAGCTCTTTTTTACTAGATTCTGGGAGATTAGTAATGTACCCGCTGCCTTCTGGGTAGACGATAATAGTTGGAGATGAAGATGAAAGGGTCATGGTCATCTGATGTATTTTTTTGCTTCGCACCTTGAACATTTCGGAGATGTTTTGGTCTTTTGTTGGTGATGGAAAGTTGGTGGTCACGACGCTCACCCGCATCTTTGTATGTGGACCGAAGGCGGGTACTTGGTAGTGGATATAGATAAGAAGAAGGCAGATCATTACAATGTGTGGCCAGTAGCTCTTGATATTTTTTTTGGAACTTACACTATAGACGAGGTACCCAAGTATACAAGTAAGAGCAAATGTGCCCCCGTAATATGCATACTCAACAAAAGGAGTTGCGGAAAGCGCATTCCCAAGCATACTTCCGGCATAGTTAAGGTCAATGGTCGTCCCTTCCCCGTAGTAGAGCACTGAGATGGCGAGTGCACGGAGTACTTCGGCAAACGTAAGAGATAGAGCGAAGACTAAAGGCTTGAGATGTGTATGAATTCTACGACTAATTCTTGTCTCAAATGTATACGCTACAACAAAAAAACAACAACCAGAAATACTTGCGACGATGAGATGGAGTAACCCAATACCGATAAGCTGAAGTGGCCCCTCTCTAAGCCATATAAGTGGGTATGCTGTATATAACCATGAGAAGCTAAAGAGATTAAATAAGAATCCAAAAAATACCCACGAGAGTATATTCTTCTTCAAAGAAGTCTCATGTTGCAAAGATTTTCTTATAAAAAAGAGAAGTAAACCAACGGCTACGACACTGTAGCTAGCGATAAAGATAATGCCAACCATAGATCAAGTGTAACATCTTACAGTAAATTAAAGAGTTCGTAATCGAACGATTATAATTTCTGCAGTGCATTTCAAGGAGTGTACTCACGACTATGAATATGCTTCAGCGCTTATTTTTTCTCAGCTAGTAGCATCGAAAGACTAAGCCAAGTATGCAAAGGAATGTCCTCCGCCCTCACTTTCTCCGAGAGTTCTACTTCCTTAAAAAGGAGAGGAATATCGTTATCTGGGAAAACTGCCCTGATATTAGAAATTGCGAACTTTCTTTTGTGGGCGAATCCTGCGTGGATAAGTTTAAAAAATAGCGCTTCATGATACTGATTCTTGAAATGAGCGCGCGAAATGTTTTTTATTTGAAGGACAGCAGAATCAACAGATGGTATCGGGAAGAAACTTCCACGAGATACTTTGTAGACAAGCTTCGGCTCTCCGTAACACTTTACTGAAAGTGAAAGGAGGGACTCTTTGTTATCTTTTGCACACACACGTAGAGCAACTTCTTTTTGAACAAGGACAACCATCAAGCTTGGCTGATGAGAGCCTGAAAGATACCGGGAGAGGATGGCACCGGTGATGTAGTAGGGAATGTTTGCAATTAGTTTGTAGGAGGCAGGTTGTGGGTTGTGGGTTGTGGGTTGTGGCAATACAGCTGCGGGGTCGAATTCTAAAGCGTCACCTTCGATGAGGGTTAATTGTTTTGATGTGATTTCTGATGCGAAGGTCTCTGAGAGGAGAGGGATAAGTTCGCGGTCTTTTTCAAGAGCAACTACTTTTGCGTCGGACTCTAAAATACCTTTGGTGAGAAACCCTTTCCCTGGACCGATCTCAAGAACGGTATCAGAAATCGACAAATCCCCTGCTTGTACAATCGCAATTCGCGCAGGAATGGAGGTGAGGAAGTTTTGTCCAAGAGATTTTTTTGGAGATGGATTAAACATGCAATCAGTATAGCACAACTATTGACTTTTATACAACTTTGTGATATAATAAAATCTGGTGACGATAACATTTGTTATTGTTTGTACAATCAAAATTTGGAGAAAAAAGATGAAGATTCAAAAGTTGGCAGTAGTGTTTATCATGTCTGTGTCCTTTATTCTTATTGCTTGCGGCAAGAAAGATGAGGCTTCAGGTTCTGCTCCATCGGCAAAACCAACCCCTTTAATTGTCCCAGTAAAATCTTTGAAGGAAAAGAAGAAAGAAGAACTTGAGGCACATGCTAGCACCTCAGAGTCGGTTATTGTGGACACGAGTTCGATCAAAGGGCGTAAGCTCGGTGGTCTGTATTCAGATATCACAGGAATACATGGTCTCGTCGGTACACGTTACGAAATTGATTTTGGGGAACTACTTGCGAATATGTGGCTCCGAAAACTCGACAGGAAAAATGTTTCAGAAGCGACTATCAAATCATCCAGTATTCCGATACAGGTTTATCTTGCTGAGCCGAAGAAGATGAACCTCCGTCAATTCGTTAATGAGGCAGAGAAACAAGTTTCTGTTGTGAAAAAGAATCTCGACTTCGCGGCTGCTTGCAAGAACTACAAACTGAACACTGCTGAGTGTGGTATGTTTAAAGCTCTTTCAAATGACATTCGTGGTTTGGACCTCATCGCCTATGGCATGACTGAAATCATGCCAACGGCAGAGGGTGACTTAAACGTCAAAGTTCTCGAGATCCTTCTTCGGAATGCAGGGTCAAACTACATGTTTACTATCCCGGCTTTGTACGACAGAATGCTTTCTCTTGGGTACTACCAGTTCACTTCATATGCGGTGAATAGTGGGACAGGCCAAGGGGCATCTAGAATGAATAAGTTCCTTCCAAAGGAGGTAAAGATTCCTGGGTCTGTTATTGCACTTCGGAATGGTGAACATCATCGGGCAGCGTATCTTTTTGCACTTGATAACTTGGCAAATCTGGCCAGGAGAACAACTGTAAAAGAGTTTGAGGCTTTGGAAAAAGCACTCAAACAAAATCCAGGAGATATTGTCACTTTTATGGCAACATCCCATCACGCCCCCGGACTTGCACTCAAATGTATGAAGAGTTGGTTGACCAAGGGTGCTAAAGGAACACTCAACGAACATTTACGTGGTCGTTTGCGTCCATACAGGAAAAAGAGTGATAACAATTTGGCTGCACTCGAACGTTCTTTGTGAGTTTATGTGAACTAAAGATATGGAATACGTCACTGATAAGGTGACGTATTTTTTTACCATATATAATACCCACACATAGGGTACCCTATGTCTTTCAAAGAACGTCTAACTTTCCGACTAATTTCTCGATTAGATATACACTACCCCACCGCTTGATTCTTTATAATAAAGATCGTGATGAAGTGCGATGTCATCGTCTAAGTCTTGTAAAAATTCACTCGGGGCATTGATTTGTTTTTGTCCGAAGATGGTACGGAGTTCGGCATATGATAGGTAGAGATTTTTACGAGCACGTGTGACAGCTACATAGAATAGTCTACGTTCTTCCTCTTCCTCCTCTTTACTACGCTTACGGTTGCCGATATTTTTATGTGGGAAGAGATCCTGTTCAAGACCAACAACGAACACGTGATCAAATTCAAGACCTTTACTTGCATGTACAGTCATCAACCTCACACCTTTCTTTTCTTTGGTATCATTGTCTTGATCTGATTGAAGAGATGTTTCTTCCAAGAATGTGGTGAGTGCATCAAGTCCAGGTATGCTATCGTACTTCACGGTAAGAGATACAAGTTCACGAGCATTTTCTAATCGCTCTCTATCTTCGGAGGATCCCTCGAGCATCTCCTTTTCCATACCACCATCTACAATGATCATTTGGATAACGTGTGAGAGCGGCTCTGTTTCAAGCGTTATCATGATTTTATCCAAGAATTCGTACACCTCGCTTATCTTTTGTGATGCTTTTACAGATAGCTCTTCACCTGCAAAAACTTTTGCAATGGTTACTTTCCCTATGCCACGCTTGGGGGTGTCAAATACTCTTCGTAGGTCTGGTTGAGATAATCTATTCTCAGAAGCTCTGAGATAACTGAGCACATCTTTTATTTCACGCCTTTCAAAAAACTTCGTCCCAAGAAGGTTATAAATAACATTTTCTTTGAGAAAACCTTCTTCGAGTACTCGTGATTGAAAGTTGGCTCGGTAAAGCACGGCGATTTTAGTCGGATCATTTCCTTCTGATATAAGAGATTTACACTTTCGAGCTACCTGCTCTCCCTCTGCTGCTTCGTCCCAGTTGGGCATGATTTCTATTTTGTCCCCCTCACCTTGTGATGTAAAAAGATTCTTCTCGGTGCGGACGGTGTTTTTTTTGATTGCTTTATTGGCTAAGGTAAGGATGTTGGCTGTTGAACGATAGTTCTCCTCAAGTAATACAGTATGAGCACCCACGAAATCTTTTTCGAAGTTAAGAATGTTGCGGATATTTGCTCCACGCCAACTATAAATGTTCTGGTCGGTATCACCAACAACACACAGATTATTTTGCACAGGATCAACCAAAAGCTTGATGAATGCATATTGTGCCCCGTTGGTGTCTTGATACTCATCAACATGAATATAGGTAAAACGCTTCTGATAGAACATGCGGATATTCGGATGATCTTCTAACATATGAACTGTCTTGACGATGAGATCGTCAAAGTCCACCGCACGCTGACGCTTCAGCTCCTCTTCATATATTCTCCATACGGAAGCGACGATATCCATCTGGGCTGTTGCTACTTTTTTAAGATAATCGCTTTGACTTACGAAGTCACTTTTTTCTCGGCTGATAATAGAGCGGATTTTTGAGGGGTCATTTATTTTTGGATCAAGAGAAAGTTGTTCAACTGCACGTTTAATAATAGAGAGTGAGTCAGCAGAGTCTAAGATAGTTGGATGACGAAGGAGACCAAGAGTGCTTGCTTGCTCAGAGAGCATCATAAGACCGAGAGAGTGAAACGTTTTTATCACTGGCGTTGGGTGATAGGGATTTTCTTGTTCAATAATATGCTCATCTAGAAGACGGCTAATGATCCTTTCACGCATTTCTTTGGCTGCTTTATTGGTGAAGGTCACTGCTAAGATATTTCGGGGATCAGTGCCTTTTTTTACGATGTTCACAATACGCTCAGTGAGCGTTTTTGTTTTACCAGCACCAGCACCAGCTATGATAAGGAGTGGTCCTTCAGTGTGGAGGACTGCTTCGTACTGCTTTTTGTTCAAGAGGATTAAAGGAGTTGTGTTCATAGCTTTGTAGTATAGCAAAGACCAGAACCACAGACACTAAACCAGAGAAATGTAGAAATACATTAAACTTTTTAAGTGTATAAGTTCTACAATAAGCTACTCTTTATGAAATGCAGCGATTATTTTGTCTCGTGCCCCGAGGAACAATTCTTTATAGTTAGGAACAAGATGTTTAAGTGTTGTACTGTAAAACTCCTCACCCATATTTGCAGACGCTTGAAGGGCTTCAAATTCTTTTTCTCCAATGAGATCATAGATATCAAAAAGAAATTGTTTTTGGATGGTTTTAGAAACTTCTATAAGTACCTCCTCACGCTCATCTAAAGGAAGGTTTTCTAGTTTAAAATCATGTACAAGTTGGTTATAAATTTCTTCGAAGTTCATAGATGATGTTATTTAGATAGTTTTTATAAGTCGATCTCTTGTCATGTCGGCTTTGGCTACCGCTGCTTGGGTTGCTGTGTACATTTCTTGTACAGTCATCCCGCCGAAGATATCATCCCCTTCTTTATAAAGAACATTCATGGATGCTTGTGCGGAGATCATTATCTCTACAAGATTCTTAACAAGAATACTGCATTCTTTTTGTTGTGTAGCACTAAGTCCAGCATGTGCTCCAGGGATGTTATAAATATTACGACATGAAAGATTGGATAATTTATCTTTCGCTGCTGGATTACTAACACTAATTCCAAAAGAAGGAACATGTACTTCTAAGAATTTTTCAAAAGGTATTTTTTGAGATCCCGTAAAATCAGCAAGAAAAACAGGTGAAACTTTGGCTTGTGCAACTCTTTGCCACTCTAAGTCTTTCATAGCAACCTCCCCAAGTGTTCGTAGTCTCTGATCGCTGCCAGCAACCTCTTTTTTATCCCCAGCGAAGACAGATGAAGCCCCACCGAGCGCAAAAGCCGTCATACCTGCAGCAATCCAACCCCAAGGCTTTTTTTTGATGGAAGGAAATGTAAAGAGTGTAGTAGCTAGTTTCTGTATGTAGGTGAACCTCTTTTTCTTTTCCTCCTCATTTTCTGGGGATATTCTTGGAGTTGGGCGAGGAGCAGAAATTGGGGTTGTTATTGGTTCAACTTTTGGATGTTCGTTATTTTTGGCATGATGAGCACTCTCTTCTCTTTGTAAAGGGACCATTCCACCTTGGAGAGACTCGTTAAGTGGAATCATTACTTGAGGATGTTGATCAAGCTCAGCACTACTAAAGAGACTTCCATCTTCTTTGACTGGTTGCTCATTTTCATTAACTTGAAAATTTCTTCCAGATTGTTGTGGTTGTGTATCATCTGCTACCTCATGAAGAGGGCTGTACACTTCTGTGGCAGTTAGGTGTGTGGTGGTTTCGGAGGGAGTACTTATTTTTTGGTAAGGAGTAATACTTATATCGGTATATTTTTTAATTTTTTCTCCCAACTCGTGTAACTCTTGGTCAAATTCAGCAATTCCATTCGTAAAATCTTCTGGTTGCGTTGTTTCTTTATTTGTCATAAAGTCTATTTTCTTTCTAAGTAGTTCTTCCTTCTCAAGAGCTAGTACTATCAAAAACTCTTGTGGAGTTCTATTTGCAATTTCTCTTGTTACTATATCTTCAACTGGATTGTGAGCACCATATATTCGCTTATAAAGTTCTGGATCACGTTCGAACATTTCTTGGTGTTTTAAGCGGATTTCAGTATTATTACGTAAGGATATTGTTTCCTCGAGATCTGTTTTTGGTGTAGTATTGGCTTTTTGTCGTGCTTGCCACTCCTCGATGGTTTCTATTTGTGGCATATTCCCTCGAAGTCGCTTACTCCTCATCACTTTTGTCCCAGGAGGAAGTGTTATGGTTGTAGCTTTAAAAAAATTTATTTTTTTGTCTAGTTCTTCGCTATAACCTTTCACCATAGCTTCAAAGAGAGCCGCTGTGTGGTTCGTCGGAGTATCACGTGCTTTTTTTTCTAGAGCAGCAGTTTCTGCGGAGATACTTTGGAAAGTTTGTACTTGAAGTGGGGTTAAGTTCTGGAGATTTTTCTTGAGAAGTTCATCTGTTTTTGTAAGAAGTACTTGATGTAACGCGACACTCTTTGCAAGATTTGATGTAGCGATAGCAGGTGATGGGGTTGAGAGAGATACGGTTGGACGAAGAGGAGGAAGAGGAGAAAGAACAGAAAGCTTTGGTCTTCTTGTGAGCGCACTGAATTCATCTATGTATTCTTGTGCAGCTTTCCCCGCCGCCTCGAATTGATAATCATTAATAAGACTGATAATCTCGTTCTTTTTTTCAATACAACCAGGAGGGGTTGAATTTCGGATCTTAAAGTTACTAAGCACACTCCATGCAGTCTCTACTGAGGTGAGATCGTCTCTTTCTAATGGAACCCACTCCCCAGTTGTTCTATTGATAATAAGAAAGCTTTTCGCAAGATTTTGAGGAATTTTTATAAAAGCAAAGGAAACAGAATTATCATCAAGGATGTAGTTGCTCTTGTCTTTAAGTTGATTTAGATTAAATTCTCTTTCTTCTCTTTCTTCTTTTTCGAGATTCGCGGCAGAATATTTTATTTTTTCATCAAACTCTTCTGATAATAGTTCTGCTTCTTTTTTCGTAGCAGCAAAATCTCCTTCATGAAGTGCTTGAAGGATGTTATTTTTCATCGTAACAAGAGTCGGGAAGCTATCAGCTTGATCTTCGGTATTAATAAGCTTACGATATGCAGTAAGAGTGTCATGAATGTATAGCCAATGATGCAGGTCAAGCTCACTCATTTTTTCAAAAGTATCTCCTTTTTTTATTTTCCATTCATTAGTATTTTTATCAAGACTAATAGTAGGAACTCGTATGTTACCCCAGTACTTATTCTTTGAAGGAAGATCACCCACTTCCTCAGGGGTTTCATTTTGTGGATCATTATTATCTGGGGTGCTTATTGTTACTGGGGTAGTTGGAGCAATAGGTGGCGTAGTTGGTGAAACAGGGATATGTGGAGAGGTTATAGTACGTATCTCATTACCAAGAAGTTGAGCTTCTCTATCTGCATTAGTAAAATCCTTCGTTATAGCCCCTTCTTGTATTGCTTTTTCTAAAGCATTTTTCAAAAATTCAGCCTTGATAAAATCTTTGTTTTTATATTTTTGATTATCACGAACACTAAAATATGTATAATATGTTTCAAGAATTATTTCTGGAACAACAGGAGTTTCACTTTCAAGAGCATTCAGAGCTTTTCCAAGTTCACGGGCTTTTTCAGTTGCTTCACTCAACTTAGTATGTTGTAGGCTATACAAAATTTCATTAGTAAGTTCCGTAGCTTTTGAAAAATCTTTCCCGGCATGTTCTATATCTTCAATTGTACGTTTGTATCGATAAAGAGTAGCAACTATTCTTCGATTACGAAGAAGGATTACTTCTCCTTCACGAGATGTAATGAAGTATCCTTCCGCATCACTTCCAGAAATACCTGGAAATTCAGTACTTTTAAGTTTTTGTGGCTCGTCAGGGTTTCCTTGAGGAGTTTTGGGTGTACTAGGTGAAGAAGGAACTGGTAAAGTGCTCGTGATTTTAGGTTCGTCCCTTGTTGCTGGTGGAGTGATAGTACTGATCACAACTTGTGGAGATAAAAAAGCTGGAGGAGCAATCGGTGTTATCTTTTTTTCTCGTATTTTTTCAACTAGAACTTTATAGTTATCGAGTGCTGTATCAAAAGATGTAAGAGATGCATCAGATGGAGATGTATAGAAACTCCGAGATGTCTCCTCTACGATTTTTGTAAGTTGATCGTACTCATTATGAAACTCTGTAGCTGCTACGTTAAGTGCGAGAGCTTCTTCTTGAAGGTCTTTAAATTTTTTAGATTGAATCCTACCTTCATCAAGTAGTCTCTTTTTTGTGTCATCAAGGCTGGTGATCGCATCTTGTATTAAATGTATAAGTTGTTCAAGTTTTTCTTCAGCACGATCACTTTTTGTTTTTTCAACCTCTTCAAGTTCTTTAAGGTCAGTATTTTTAAGCCAAGAAAGCTCGTCAAATAATTCTATAGCTTCTTGGCAAATGTTAGATCTATTTTTAATATCAACTAAGCGTAGTCGCAGGAGGTCATCACCTAAACTATGTTCTATTTTTTGAAAGTTTAGTGCAGCAGTAAGTATTTTAGCAAGATGTTGAGTTTTTTCATTCTGTTTGATTGCGTCTGAAGCAGCTTTCAAAATTTCTTGCTCAAGTTCTACTAATTTTTCTTCTTGGCGTTTAATTGTCAATGTTAACGATTCATTAAGCTCTTGTTCTTGTAGGATTGCCTTAAGACCTATTAAATTTTGAATAATATCAGTATTTTTTTTTGAATGATCACCAGAAAAAGCATTTTCTTCAAAATCTTTTGCTCGCTTAAGGATATCTTCTATATTTTTTAAGGTTGCTGTTTCTAAGAGCTCTTTTTTATTATTGCTTTGAATCTCACTACCCCCTACTTTAGGTGCATTTTTTTTAGAATTAGCAGTACCAAAAGTCCCGGGCGTGGTAGTTGAGCTATCTTTATTTTGTGGCTTAATAGGTTCAGTCATAACTTGTCCTAGTATACTTTATATTACAAGACTTTTAGAGTACTTCTCCACATGTAATTGAAAGATTATTCTACTTCTTCTGTAGCTATTTTTCTTTTTCTTTTTCTTTTTATGCCACACTTTTCTCATTTTCTTGCTCATTTTCTCTTGTGCTTATCCAGTGGATTTGGTATGCTACATAAGCACGCTTCTTAAGAAAAAGTGTTGACAAAAGTAAGTATAATTTTTTTGTGTAAACCCTTCTTAAGAATTCTAAAGGTCTTCGTTTCTAATTCTCAAAACGCATCATAGTAACTTCTAAAAAATATCGAATATCGGTATCACATATCCTTCTTGCCACCTTCTCTGTAGGTATAGTCATTGCCCCTACTTTTGTGCATGCCGGAGCGCTCACTCACTTAACAGGAAAATTTAAAGCTATTTTTATTCAAGAAAAGTCTCTTGATGAGCAGGCTTCAGCCACATCTCAGAACATCGCTCTTTTTAAGCCAGTTATTGTGGATGAAGCATCACAAACAGGCGCAGCACAAAATCAAGATGCTGAACAAGAATCTCTTTCAGCTATTTCTGGAGCATTACGGGTATCGACGGAAGACGTAGACTTCCCGACAAGTGATGCCATTAGTGTGTACGAAGTAAAAAAAGGAGACACTATTTATGATGTTGCAAAACTTTTCGATGTTTCTGTTAATACTATTGTATGGGCAAATAATTTAAAATCACGAACCATAACAAAAGGCGATACACTTGTTATTTTACCAGTTACAGGTATCAAACATATTGTTAAGAAAGGTGACACACTTACTTCTCTTGCAAAGAAATATAAAGCAGATGATCAAGACATCGCAAATTATAACGGCCTTGCAATAGATGCGTCCCTTTCTGTTGGTGATGTTGTTATTGTTCCTGATGGTGAAGTTGACATAGCACAACAGGTAAAACCAAAAGTGACGAGTAAAAAACCTCGCATTCTTAATTCATATTCATATACTGCACCGAGCGGATTTTTATTCAGACCAATTTCTGGAGGAAGACGATCACAAGGAATTCATGGACATAACGGGGTAGATCTTGCTTCATCTGTTGGGACGCCAGTTATGGCTGCAGCAGCAGGGCGGGTTATCGTGGCGAAGATTAATGGATATAACGGAGGGTATGGAAAGATGATTATTATTTCTCATGATACAGGTATTCAGACAGTGTATGCACACTTGAATAATGTGTATGTTAACCAAGGCCAAACAGTGACACAAGGAGAAACAATCGGAGAGCTTGGGAATAGTGGTAAGTCAACGGGGCCGCATCTACACTTCGAAGTTCGTGGTGCGAAGAATCCTTTTTAAATCACTTCACCTACTTTGTCGTTACGAAATTTTCTTCAGTCGTCGTAGGTCTACTACGTCTTCTTTAGAAAATTTCTAGACTCCTCGTATCTAAAGCAATTTAAAAAGGATTCTAAAATACTTTTTAACAGACTTTAGACTGTAGCCAGTAGACTGTTTCTTTAAATACAGACATAAACATACAAAGACCACCGAAGGTGGTCTTTGTATTAGCTACAGCCTACAGTCTGTCTTGGTACAACTTCGGTCTATACTGAAAAGCTTCTAAAATATCATTTTCATTCACGTTCTCCCCTTTTCGATAATCTGCAATTGTGCGGGCCAAACGAAGAACTCTATGATATGCTCGAGGCGAAAGTACAAATGATGTTGCCAACTTTTTCATAAGCTTGGTACAGGCTTCATCAAGGGGTATATATGTAGTGATATCTTTTGAGCTCATCTCTTTGTTTTTTGAGAGTAAAGTATTCCCTTTTTCCTTAAAACGTTTACGTGCAAATTCTCGCGCATCTTTAACACGATCTCGAATAATAGTACTTCCTTCCCCAGTATTTTCATGGGATAACGTATCATAATCAATATGAAGTACTGGTACCCACATATCAATACGATCCATAATTGGACCAGATAACTTCCGGGCGTATCTATCAATGTCAGATGCTTTGCAGATGCAACGTTTTAACGTGCTCCCCATATATCCACATGGACAGGGGTTCATTGAAGCGATAAGTGTACATGATGCAGGGAATGTAAAAGATCCTTTAGCTCGAGATACAGTGATGTGTCCCTCCTCAAGAGGTTCACGAAGTGATTCAATAACACGCTTATCAAACTCAGGAAATTCATCCAAGAAAAGCACGCCAAGATGTGCAAGAGTCACTTCTCCTGGTCGTGGGTTAGTGCCTCCTCCAACGAGAGAAACGTATGACGATGTATGGTGTGGACTTCGTAAAGGAGGGTGAGTAATGAGCTTTGCATTTTTGTGAATGAGTGAATGAATACGTGTTACGGTGAGTGTCTCATCGTGAGAGAGTGGTGGGAGTATTCCCGTGAAAGCTTTTGCAAGCATGGTTTTCCCTGTTCCTGGTGGGCCGTAGAGCGCGATATTATGTCCACCAGCCGCAGCGATTTCAAGAGCACGTTTTGTGCTTACTTGACCTTTGATATCTTTAAAATCTAAAAAAGATTCGGGTGGGGTATAGACTATTTCTGTTTTCTTTTGTGGAATAATATCAACTACACTGTCGTTATTTTCAAGAGTTCCTCCAAGATGAAGAATAATATCAGATAATGTTTTACACCCATAGACGGTTAACCCGTCGATAAGCGCCGCTTCTTCTTTGTTGGCATACGGCACGTAGAGAGATTTTGCGCCACTTGATTTTGCGAATTCTGCAATAACTAAAATTCCTTGTGTCGGTAGAATTTCACCAGTAAGTGAAAGTTCACCAACGAACCATCCTACATCATTTGGTATACGAAGCTGCTTGGATGCTGATAGATATGCAAGTGCAATCGGTACATCAAAATGAGATCCTTCTTTCTTAATACTTGCAGGAGATAACGAAACAATCACTTTATGATTTTCAGTTTTTGGATTTTTGGCACCAATATTTTTTAGGGCTGCAATGATCCGGTCTTTACTTTCGTCAATTGCTTTATCTGGCAGTCCTACAATAGAAAAAGAATATAAACCAGAAGAAACATCAACCTCAACAGCTACTTCGTTAGCTGAGAGTCCTACAATATGTACTGAACGTGTTGTGGCGACACTCATTTTTTAAGTATAGCACTTTTAAGTTGAAGAATTCCCGAAGGAGTATTTGAAATTAAAATAGTTGTATCTCCAACAAATGCGTAAATAACAGTCTTATCATTTTTTTTGTACACTCGCATGTTTTGATTATCAACAGTAAGATCGCTAAAATAAGAAGTAGGAAGTGATTCTAAAGGGGTAGATGGTAACTCCTTCTCTATAATTTTCTCCGAAGATGAAGCTGTTTTTATTGGCGTCTTAGAAGTTACTTTTGTGGAAGTTGCTCGTAGTAATCCCTTGGTAGATGTTGAAGTGCTTGTACTTGTAGTGGGTGTTGTTGTACTTTTTTGTAAGGTGGTTGTAGAAGTAATAACGAGCTGTTGGGACGAAGAAGCTGCGGCGCTATTTTCAGGGAAAAGCATGAGTAGTTCATCGATGTACGCAGGTTCATTTCTTATCATATATGCGAAAACTACAGAATAAGAATTAATACTCAGTATATACCCCTTATCTTTTTTTTCTACCAGAGATACAAATCTTCCTATTTCTCCACCAAGAGTTGGAGAAAGTTTCGTCACCTCCAGTAACATTTTTGGAATGTTACTCTCATATATAGGTACTGATTGTGCTGAAGGTGGAAGAAGTGGATTAGTGAAATAGTAGTATGCCAACCCCCCTATTCCACAAAAGGTAAGGATGAGTAACGTACCAAGAATAATAAGAAGAATAGGAGCTTTTTTTTGAGGAAGAGAGTCCGATGGATTAGTATGATTGGTCACCTCTTGTATTTCAGCAAGCGTTGCTTCCTTTCTTCGTATCTCATCTGAGATGTCATGTTCAAAAGTTTCGACTTTTAATGTCATATAGGTATAGTATAGTACAGCCTGTAGTCTGTAGCCAGTAGGTTGTAGCTTGCAACCCCTGATAAAGAAACACTCAAGCGATACCGAAGGTATCGCTTGAGTGTTTCTTTTGATGCTAACTAATGGCTACTAGTTGATGACTGTTCGTTTTCTCCGCTAAATATTCCGAGATCTTCGTCAGAGTATTCTTTTCGTGGAGAACTACTGCGTGACACTTTTTTAGCATGAGGTTTTGTTTTTTTTGAAGCTGATCTCTGTACTCGATACCCCATAAGATATTTTTCTGGATGATCACACATATCGATAAAGTCTTCGCACACTGCACGAAGCTTGCTTGATGTTGATCGGCCAAAAGAAATTACTTCTACTTGAACACCGAAGTGTTCTTTTAAGAAGTTAACAAGTGGCTCGAAGTCCCCATCCCCTGTTGCAAGAACAATGGTGTCAACTTTTGGTGCAAGACGAATAGCATCCACCGCCATACCAACATCCCAGTCGGCTTTTTTCGCACCACCATAAAATATCTGGAGGTCTTTTGTTTTTGTTTCTATGCCTAACTTGGTGAGAGCTTCGAAAAACTGTGTTTCATCCCCTGCTTCTGTTGTGATGACGTAGGCAAGAGCGCGGATAAGCTTTCGCTTACCAACAACAGCATCCATAATGGCGCCGAAGTTTACTTTTGTATTATATAAATTTTTTGCACTGTGATACAAATTTTGTGTATCGATGAAAACTGCGACGCGCTGGTCGAGATGTTTGATGACGGACATATAGTAAATAGCTATTAGCTCGAGTAGCTTGGCTACGAAGATGTCCGAAGACAGCAGTCGTAGGGCAAAAATAACTCGGAGCTAATTCAAAATGTAATTTGAATTAAATATTAAAAATAGAAACTATAGTTAGTATACGGTATATATATAAAATACCCTGTTGAATACTTTCAGATTTAAGGGATGCCGTAAGGCATCCCTTAAATCTGATTGTGTATCTTTGAATAAAGAAAATCGTTTTAGTGGCAAGGCGTGGATCGAGAAGCTTGGCTTCGAAGAGTTCCGTAGCTAACAAGCGGAGGAACATTGATATTGTTTTAGCCAATGAAATGATTTTGTTTACTTCAAACCGAGCTTGGTAACAATAGCGGTGTATCGCTTCTTATTAGTTGTTTCGAGATATTTAAGATGACTTCGTCGATCTGCAACCATCTGAATAAGTCCACGTCGTGAGTGGTTATCCTTAGCATGAACTTTAAGATGACCTGTGAGTTCAGTGATTTTTTTACTCAAAATAGACACCTGAACTTCAGGAGATCCTGTGTCAGTATCGTGAATTTGAGCGTTTTTGATGGCAGTTGTCTTTTTTCGTGGAGAAAGCATGATAAAGTATGAAAATTAAACGTATTTAATAACTATTGACATAGTCTATCATATATTACATAAAAAAGCAAGCTCCCATATCAAGTGTTTATTTTTATGGCTGTATCTATAAAACTACTAAAAACTACTAATTTTTGTTAGTTTCGCAAGAAGTCGACACTTTTTGCTCTTCCCCAGAATATTGTACGACATTGGTATATACTTAGAAGAAGATGACAGACGATACGACATCAGACAGTTAGACAAATATACCTCCCCAGTATTTAGTCTGTTGTCTGTCAGTCTGTTGTCTGTTATCCTCCCCATGCCCTCTCTCTTCTCCCTCAAACAAGACTTTCTCCAATACATCGAAATCGAAAAGGGTCGCTCCTCGCTCACGGTGCGAAACTACGAGCACTACCTCACACGCTTCTTAGACTTTGCTAACCAGCACTCTGGGGTTGAATCCCCGGGAGATATTAATGAGCCAATGATGCGAGAGTATCGCATCTTTCTTAACCGTTACCCAGCACGAGTAGCCAAGCGTGGACAAGCACAAGATACATTAGATAAAAAAACACAGAATTATCATCTCATTGCTCTTCGTGCATTTTTTAAATATATTCGCAAGCAAGGAATTGCTGGGTATGATCCAGAAAGAATAGAACTTGCAAAGACCCAACAGCGTGAGCTCGATCTTATTTCAGAGCGTGAGCTTATGAACCTTCTCGCTGCCCCGGATGACTCCACTATCGGAGGGTTGCGTGATAAGGCGATACTAGAATTATTTTTCTCAACAGGCTTGCGTGTGTCCGAGTTGTGTTCACTCAATAGAGATACCGAACTCTCTACGGGAGAAATATCAGTGCGAGGAAAAGGAGGCAAAATCCGCGTCGTTTTCGTATCAGGTGGTGCACTCATTGCCGTACAAAAGTATCTGAAGAATCGAGTGGATATCGATGAAGCGATGTTCATCGATCACTCCCCTCGTGCCCATGCCAGAATGGTGAAGGAAGAATCAGTGAGACTTACTCCACGTTCTGTAGAGCGTGTTGTTGCAAAGTATGCCGAGCGTGCAGGGATAGCCAAGAAATGTAGCCCTCATGTTTTGCGGCATGCATTTGCAACAGATCTTTTGTATAACGGAGCAGACTTACGTACTGTACAACTCATGCTTGGTCACGCATCCATCGCTACCACACAGATATATACCAACGTCACCAACAAGTTCCTTCGAGATCAATTCGAAAAGTTTCATGGGAAGAAAAATAGGGAAGAAAAATAATGTAGAGTAAATTTTTTATAAGCTATCCCCTTTTGATACAGATGCTTCATTTTTAGTGAATTTCTCTTGGTATACTCATAAGATACTATGAAAGTTTCTAAGTACTTCGTATTTATTTTAGTAGCTCTTATTGCTATAGCATTCGGTGTACATTTTTTTGTTACAAAAAAGATTGCTACTTTAGAAAATCCTGAAGTATTGAGTCAACTAGACACATATCTTTTTGAAAACTACTCTCTAAGTCTTCATTTAGATAGAAAAGCAGAAGAAGCGATTAGTGTTTTTTGTGACACAGAAGATAAAGATCCTTCTGTATCTGATGTTGTTACCTATGGTTGCCAAAATAAAAACCCAATTCATAAAATAATGATTGGGTCAGCAGGGAATAGTCAGAGTTATGTAGATAGCATGACGTCAGTGGGGAATGATCAACTCTTTTGGAAAAATGCGATTGATAATTCTTCAGAAACTGGAAAATTAAGTTGTAAAGAGTGGCCGGATGCTAGAGGATATAATAATATTACATCAGGTATAAACTGCGTAACGGTAACATCTGATGGGTCAAAGCTGTATTCCTCTATTATTTTTCTGGAACCAAAAACACATAACAATAAAAAAGTTTTTATTGCAGTTGTTAACACACTCCAAACAAGCTCTCTAGAAAAAACTGAGCAAGAAATTATTTCTTTGCTTAGTAATCAGAAGATCTCAAGATTTGGGAAATTTATAAAGTTCATATCCTTTTTACGGGAAGATTCAATCAAGTTCCCTAGTTCTTTAGAAATTTCTTCAGGTGATTCACTTGAGTCCCAAAGAGTTGATAAAAGTATGAGTTCTAATTTTGTGACACTATTAAGTGGCGACGGAATTGATGGGGAGGTGTGTGATGCTTCAAAAATAAGCAGCTGTCATCCCGTGTACTGTAACTCACCAACCGCTGTCTGGGGGAAATCTATTTTTAGGTGTGTAGAACCTGCTGTTCCTAATAAAGATGCAGTTGAAGGAGTTCTTTGTCTTGGAGATCTTCCTATTTGGGACGGATCAAAGTGTCGAGTTCTCACGGGAGATATTATTTCGAACAATATTTGTCTTATCCCATTAGGAAGTGACTCCTGCCAAATGAATATCACATGGTCTATAGATTCTCCGCAAGGAAACGTTGAAGTAAGATATCTAGGTCCTACAACAACTGTACTTGCGAACGTTACCTCAGGAAGTATTATGTACACATTTCCATACAAAGAAGAGTCTCATACTGTCGGTTTGTTTGAAGGAGACAAGAAAAACAATGAAGGAAAGTTCATAACTAAGTGTAAGTCAGGAGGTTTTGATACTGTAAGTAAGAAATGTGTTGATCCTTCAGTTCTTACATATTCAGTTATCGGAGAATATTATAAGGACTCTGGTTTTTTGGTTTTTTCGTGCGCAGCATCTGATGGATATAGTGTTAAAAGTACAGAAAGAGAAACGATCATTGCAACGGGAACATATTTTCAAGAAATGAGAGTACCAGTAGATGTAAGTGGAAATTATTCAGTTTCTTGCAGTAAAGGAAATTATACTAGTTCTTCTCTTGTACGATATTATAATGCACCCCCACCCCCACCCCCTGTCATAGTTCTCGGTCTTTCTCCTCAAAGTGTTTCTTTTACAGGAACAACAACACTCAGTTGGAATATTCTGTATCCCAAAGAAGAGTGTTCCTTAAAAGCAAAGAGTTATTGTAAAGCTTCTGGATGTACAGATTTACAAAGTGAGTCTGAAGATACTCTTAACCGTATTCTTGCAAGTGAAGAAATTGAGGAGAGTACTCAAGCAAATCCTATGACTATACAAAATTCACTTAAAAAAGTTGTGATAGACAGCTCCACTAATGAAATGAGAGCACTTGGTACAAAAAAGTTAACAATTTCGCAGACGACAGATTTTATTATAAACTGCGGATCAGATGTTGAAGTAAAGCGTAGAGTGTATATAGGGAAAAAGCAAAAATCACAAGAGCAGTAAAACTTTTCGTTATAGCAACGACCGCTTTTTGTATTCTTAGAGATAAGACTTTCAGATTGCTATTTTGAATGTGAGCAAATAATATATGTTATAATACTTTCATTAAATTGTATTCAATCGCAATACTAAAATAGTAATTGTAAGCTACTCTATCTAAAAAAATGAATAAAAATATTATACACATTTTTATTTTATTAGTAATAATCACAGGTGGTTATTTTATATATAATAATGAATCAATTAAAAAAATGAATTTGATAATGTAGATAAAGAGAATTCAAAACTCGTTTTAATTTTTAATAATGAAATACAAAAGGAAATAAAGCGCTACGAAACAGGCTGGTATCCAGGTGCTACCCCAACTGCCTATATAAGAATTGAGGACTTCTTAAAATCGGTACAACAAATTGAAACTCACACAAGATATGGTTTCGGTTCATCAAAAAGTCATAACGGTATTGAAATAAAAGTAACATATACTAATGGTAATGTAGTTGATACTATCTATACAAGTACACACTGGAGTGGTCCTATTCTTATGGGGCCATCAATGCTCATGAAAATGCAATTTGAAAATGGGAAATTATCAAAAGTATATACTAATGGCGTAGAAAGAAGCTCGAGTCCAGAGGATGCAAAGATACAAGTACAGGCTTTCGTAGAAAACTTGATTAGGTATGATATGCAACAAAATCATGATCTCTATTTTCTACCAACAAAAACACAGTCGAATATAGATTCTGAATGGAATGTAGTCAAAAAATTTGATCTAGCCTCTTAAGGAGTTCAATTATATTCTTTTGGACTTTTCCTTGTGAACTCTTTAGGGTACACTATGGTAGATGAAAATACTTTCGTTTAACGTAAATGGCATACGAGCTTCACATAAAAAAGGAGCTTTTCAAGAACTTCTTAATCTTAATGTTGATATTATTGGTATTCAAGAAACAAAATCGACAGTCGATCAGTTAACACAGGATATTCTTAATCCAAAAGGATATTTTTCATATTTTGATAGCGCACAAGAGCGCAAAGGCTATTCAGGTGTAGCAGTCTACACAAAAATAAAACCAGAATCTGTGCAGTATGGATTAGGTCTTGAAGAATACGACACAGAAGGCAGATGCCTCACGCTTATCTATAAAGACTTCGTATTTGTGACGGCGTACTTCCCAAATGGTGGACGTGATGAAGAGCACTTCCAATTCAAGCTTCGCTACTATGACTTGTTTTTAAAGCATGTACAAAAACTTGAGAAAAAATATAGTAAGGTGATTTTTTGTGGAGATTTGAATGTCGCACACAATGAGATCGATCTTGCTCGCCCAAAAGAAAATAGTAAGCAAATTGGCTTCCTCCCTATTGAGCGTGCATGGGTGGACAGAGTGATCAGTGCAGGATGGATCGACACCTTTCGTACCCTTCATCCGACGGAAGCTAAATATAGTTGGTGGGATCAAAAAACAAGATCACGTGAAAGAAATGTTGGATGGAGAATAGATTATATCTTCGTAAGTAACTCGCTTAAATCTTCCTATAAAAGCGCAACCATTATGGATGATTTTCTCGGAAGTGATCACGTCCCAGTTGTGATAGAGTGTACAATATAAATCTGCTCACTATCATCTTTTTCGAAAGATCGAATCATATGTGTACTATAAAGTTACTTGCTATTGCTGCTTGTACGTGAGACTATAATTATAGTGTTCTTAAGTATGCGGTACTTTAGATCTTTTATAGAAGTAGTTTTTTTATCTTTAATTAATAATTATTTTTCTAATATATGTTAACAACAATTGCAATAGTACTCGTGGTGCTGTGGCTTGTAGGATTTATTGGGTTCCATGTGGTAAGTAGTTTTATTCACCTTCTTCTTGTGATCGCAATTATTTTGGTGTTACTCCGTGTGATTAAAGGACGCTCCCCGCTATAAAGTGTTCTATCTTTTCTAATGTTTATGTTAAAAAACCTACGCTTGCGTAGGTTTTTTAGTTATCAACATCTTTTAATTTTTAATTAAAGAGTGACTTAAAACTTTCAAATTGAGCTTTAAGGGTTTCTTTTATTGTTTTGACTTCTTCTTTACTTTCTAATTTTTCTATTTTTTTGGAAAAAGGTGTAGGATCGATCACGGTAGTCGGCTGTTCATCAAGTGTTGTCGGGGTAGCTTCTGTTTCTTCGAGGTCACGGCATTTTTTAATATCATTATCAAATGTTTGCCATGTAAGTTTGCGGGCTTGAGTGAGAGTTACTTGTGCAGATTTTGTCTGATGCTTGTATGTTTCTACGGAGAGCTTGAGTGCATCTTTTTTAGAATCATCTTTTTTAAGAGCGATCGCAGCTTTCTCACTATTCTTCCTTTCAAGGAGAGCGTTTGTCATTGCAATGTTATACGTTGTGCGAGAAGAAGCAATGTTTGTATCACGAACCTCAATTGCTTCTTGGGAGCACATTGTAAAAGTTTTAGGAGAAATGGTCCCTAATGTGATGGTAGAAGTAGATGAAATCACAATAGAGCTCGTGCTTGTAAGGTTTATTGGAGACTCCTCTGCATACGTGTAAAGAGGAACAAAAGCCATAAAACCAAGGCCCAGTGTTAAAATTTTGTTCTTCATAGTGGTACTATATATCATAATATAAAATGTTATCAAATGCTATCTCTTATAAGGAATAATTTGCTGTATTGTGTAAAGAATCTTCATCATTTATCTGTTGTTCGAATGCTTCAATTTGTTTGTCCGTTTCGTAGTATGGATTATTCTTGGCGTCGTCCGGGGTGAGAACATAACTTGGAAGTACTGCAAGGAAAATAGCAGTGAGGGTAACCATCTGACTAATTGCCAACCATCTATACGGGGAACGTACCGCACGTCCCTCTTTAAGTTTTTGTTGCTCTGGTATTTGAGAAAGTATTGCTTGAAAATAGGTTTCTGACGGCGATACGTTCTCCTTATACATGG
>JAYUCW010000075.1:0-9866 GCA_043740125.1 Minisyncoccota bacterium | reverse complement strand
TCTTCTGGTAGTAACACTTCTACCGGTGCTCGTGGAGCACGTGGAGCTGATGGTGGCTTCGTTGTTACTTCAGTATCAGGAACTGGAACTTCAACCATGAGTACTGGAGGAGGAACAGCAGGTGCTGGAGGTGCTGGAGGTGTTGGAGGAAATGGTGGAACAGTGTCTACGGGGAACACAGATTCTTTGTCAACAGTTATTAATACAACTGGTCGTACAATGACACGAGTGATCCGTCACTAAGGTTCTACACGTAGATTATTTCTACTAAGAATAGAGGGTTAATCACCCTGTATTCTTAGAAGACATTGATTCGAATTATCATATGTAATTCTATCGATGTCTCCTAAGAGTACAGAATCTGAGGTACTAGTGCTAAAGGCATTAATGATGTATACACAAAGACTATGACTGCAAAAAAGTACCACAAAAAAAAATCATGTATTGCACTAGGAATGATTATACTACTTCAGGGTGGACCTTTCTTCATCTTAACATCCTACGCAAGTGAATTAGATCCTCAAGTGTTAGTTGAACAAACCACAACTGAAGTACAACAAAAAACTACAGATACCCCAGATTTAGACAAAGTAATCCCCGAGACTATCATTACAGCAGAAATATCCACTACTACAAGTACACTCATTACGACTGTAGAAATACCTCATGTCGAATCAACAGGGACCTCTACTGCATCTTCTAGTACAGTATTTTCAGATACCCCCCAAAGTTTTGAAACCTCATCCACTTCGTATGAAGAACTTAATGCTTCGTCATCAGGAGTATCAATAGGATCTTCAACAGAGGTAACAGAAGCAACTAACCTACACGAGAATAACGGTGACCTTCCGATCGGAACAACAACTATTTCTACAGGTTCTTCAGTTGCTTTAGCGAATATCCTTAACATAACAAACACAAATTTAATTAATTCGACAGGGTCTATTATCCTTGAAAACTTTTTTAATCCCCAGTATAAAGATGTAGACACACGCCTTCTGGAAGGGACAACAAGTGGTCTTTGTACATTTCTTAGTTGTAATGGTGTTGATTCTATTACCACCAAAATAACAGCTGAGTCAACTGTAGATACCGATGTTTCTCTTATTGCAACATCAGGAAGCAATGAAGTTAAAACAGTAGAGACAGCAGTAATTGATACTGGGAACGTTTATGCTGGACTTAATCTTGTGAATATAGCTAATACAACTTTAATTGACTCACATTACTTATTACTTTCGCTTAATTCCTTTGGTAACTTCAATGGAGATATTATTTTCCCATCACTATCTACTTTTTTTTCTTCACCCCACGAAAGTGGTTCAGTATCCGATTTTGGAAGTATAACTACTCAAACAAATACGACACTCACAAATAACCTCACAGTAGAAGCAAACACTGGCGATAACACAGTTGCTAGTTCGAGTGGATTTATTCAAACAGGGAGTACAGACTCATCTTTGAACCTCTATAATAATACTGACACTATTCTTCTCGGTGGAAATTCTCTACTCCTTTTACTTAAAGTAACTGGGACTTGGCTTGGTAACTTGATTGGCATAAAGACTCCTCCTCATTTTATTGATGATACATCCACTCATGTGCTTCAAATAGAAGATACTGTCTCAAGAGGTGTTAATAATGCTACAACGAACATAAGTTCAAGCACTGCTTTACTTACTAACAATGTCAAAGTGGTTGCTGACAGTGGTAAAAATATAACTGCTGATACGAATACCTCACATATCATAACAGGGGACGCTTACGCTTCAGTAAATATAATAAATATTGCAAATACACATATCATCGGCCATAACTGGATACTTGCCATTATCACTATATTTGGAGACTTTACTGGAAACATTGCATTTGGGCGACCAGATCTGTGGGTTGGAGAGCAAGTTTCAGCAAATGCTACAGTTGAAAATGATACCGAACTCCTTTATAAAATTACCATCACTAATAAAGGAGATAGTAATTCTTCAAATGTTCTTATCACATCATCTTATGATATCGATCACCTTGATATTGTTCGTTCAGATACTCCTTATAGTGAAAACATAAAAGGCAATCTTGTTTTTATGATGGGAGCTATATCACCCAAAGAGTCTAAAGAAATAACTTTCTATGCCAAAGTTAAAGAAAGCACGCCGGGAACAGTTATCAAGAATACCGTAATGGTGAAAGGAGATGAAAAAGATAACAATAAGGAAGACAATGTTGATAGTACAAGCATAACAGTAACAGAAAAAAATACAGCCTCAGGTAATGGGTACTCGTATATTCTACCTGAAAATACTATCCTCATTGTTCCTCGTAAGATAATTCCTTTACGTGTTCAACAAAAACAACAAGCTGACACAGTACATTCCATACTGGTAACTCGCATTTCTACTTCTACGGTTGTAACAACAGAAGATAGTGTGGTCGAGCAAGTAATTATTATTAAAAACCCAACTGGTACAGAAATACCTTCTGTTGTATTCAACGATTATCTTATTGATGACCAAGGTAAAAAAGTTAAAAAGGAAACATGGGATATAGGTAGTTTACTCCCTTATGAAGAAGTGACATTGACATATTCTCTTTCATTTAGTGAACAAACAAACAAAGGAGTATATATCTTATCAAGTGAAGTTCTTGGGAATCAATCACAGAATATCTTTTTTGCAAACAATGGAGTTGTGACTTATCTTCCACTTAAAAAAAGTCCCAAGAGTACCGTTGTCCCAAAAGTAAGTCGTACCTCTTTTGTAGATCCTCCAATAAAAAGTATTTCTCACATAAAAAAAGTAGTTCTTAAACCACAGCATGAAAATAGTTTTATAGAAACAGCTTATGCAGCAGATGAAGCTACAGGGAGCTCTCCTATTCCTTTTCAAGATACATCTTCTTCATTTCAGTATGTTATATTATTCGGAGCATTTTCAACATTGCGACTTTTTAGTAAACGTCCAAGACTACGATTATTGAAATAGTAAATTTACGTAGATAGGACTTATGTATATAGATGAGATTCAAAAAAAACTCTTGTGGTAGTTTGTCTGCTGATTCGGGAGTTGCTTAAACGGTACAGTAACCAGTAGCTGCATGGTAAAAATACCCCACTATTTTATGGAGTATTTTTAACATACAGTTTTTATGAAAGTATGTATATTATTTTCGTGATGAGCACCTAAGCTAAAGGGTATTCTTTTACATTACTCGCACCATTTCTTTCGAAAATTTCGGTTACACTTTTATCGTGCGTGCGTGCTATAACCAAGACTCCACCTTTACGAATGTGTTCTTCATAAAGGTGAGCATCCTCATCCTTTACTCCTAAGTGAGTAAGTGCTCCAATAAGACCACCTGCAATAGCTGCAGTTCCTGCACCTACTAACGCAGTTGCACCTGCAATTCCAAGAGCTTCAGCAAGAGGGCCTGCGACCACAAGAGCTCCGAATCCCGGTATAATTCCATTTGCAATAACTAAGCCGGCAATTCCACCGATAACCGCACCTGTTGCCACACCTACACTAGCTGCAGTTGTAATTTTCTCTCCATTTTGACCATCCTTTAGACTTCCTTCATCATCAGTGTAAAGATAGGATAAATCACTATCACTAACTCCAGAATTACGGAGTTCTTGTAAACCTTTCTCAGCTGTAGCATGAGTTGTAAAGACACCAATAGTTGTGTTCATAAGTATATAAGGTAGAAATTAAAAAACATTTTATAATGACTCGAAATATACGAGGCTCATCTAGTGTGACGTTGTAGCTTCTTATTTCTTACAAACTAAAATCTGACTTTTTATCTTCTTGAACTCACTTTATAAACTACACAGAGGGGCTACTTTCTATTGGACGAATTACAATAAATTTCTTTTTCCAAGCTTTTTGAAAATCTAGAATAGAGATCTTTTTTTGACCAATTTTTCCTGCTGGGTCATTATAATAAACAAAACCATCTTGTATTCCATCTAATACAACAAGGTGAGGAATTGTACTCTTTGGGTCAAACTTATAATGAACAGAAGCAATTACCGGTCCATCAGCTAAAAAGCTTTCTAATTTTATGAAAGAAGGATCTTTCCCAAGTGTTGAAAGATCGTAACTATTTCCTTCTAATCCGTATTCTTTTGAAAGTGTTATTAAATCTTTATGTATCCAGCCGTATGTTTTATTATATGCACCACTAGCTAATCCTTGCTTAAGTAATACATCTACGGAAATAGTTTCTTTACTATAATAATCAATTACCATGGCAAGACTTGTTATCCCGCAACCAACTTTTTGCCATGATGAACTATGAATATCAACAAATTGAGAATAAAAGGGGACGGTTGGAATAGTCGTATGAACAGGTATAACTGGTAACATAGACTCACTATGACAGATATGCAAATCATTTGCAAGTATTTCCTCACTAAGATGATACCATTGGTACGAATTTTTTAATTTTGTACAACCACCTTCATCCCAATCTCTGCCCATTTGTACAACTTCTTTGCATTAAGTGGGCTTAGATTAAC
Source organism: Minisyncoccota bacterium (assembly GCA_043740125.1). Lineage (GTDB taxonomy): Bacteria > Patescibacteriota > Minisyncoccia > Phycocordibacterales > UBA5272 > UBA11704. Next base: position 5,350 of record JAYUCW010000075.1, on the reverse strand, counting down.
ACATCCATGACTCCATGGTGTGCCAAAATGGTCATGCCAATACGCACCATGTATGACTGTGCCATCTGCTGTAAAATAGAGGTTCCAGGGCACTCCAGGAAGATCATATACCTGATCACTTACTCCTTTAATTGGTCCTTGCATAAATCTACTTGGGGTCATTTTAAAAACTGAAAAAGTTCCGCGTGCAGTTGGTGTGAGTTCAAGACCAGTTGAAACAGATTCTTCCATAAAAAGGGTATCTCCATCATATGCATACAGTTTTTGCTCTGATACGTCCACTACAATATGTTTGGTGGTTGTTGCAATTTGACCTTTCTTTACATTCCGATCTCCTTCTTGTGAAAAAAGTTTTACATAATCAGATGAAACATACCAATCTCCTTTAACACGTTCTGGATAAGCAAGTTTGTGACTAAACAAAATCTTATGCCAGGATGTACCATTCTTTGTTACTGTTTCTGCAACTTTTAGTACAACTCCTGTTCGTAGTTTAATCGCAACAGGGAATTCTGTTCCAGGACCTGTACGCATATTTACACAATCACCCATAAATGCATGATCACAACCATCTACCACTTCAATATATTGATATAGTGGAGTGGTAGGTGCTGTTACAATTGGTGGTGTAGAACTGGCAACAACTGCTGTGTATGTTTGAAGTTTTGAAAATGAAATCATAAAGTACATAGATACAACAATGACTACGAAAGCTAGTAGTATGCTTCCATATACTTTTGTTTTTTTATTCATCAGTCTATTCTAGACCTATTTAGAAATAGTACAAGAGAAATTTTAGGGAAATTTTAATGAGTATCTTTGTTATATCCCAACTATTCCAAATAGTTTTCCAACACCGAAGGTTATTATCATCGCAAGGATACCTCCTAGTACCACACGAATAATTGCCACACGCTTTTGTGAACCTCCAGCGTTCGCACTCAATGCTCCTGTGATGATAAGCGCCACAATAACTGATGTAAATGTTGCCACTAAGTCGTATGAAGCTGGGACTAGTATGATTGCAACGATAGGGATGATAGCACCACACAAAAACGCTAGACCTGAAGCATACGCCGCATACCACGGGTTGGTGAGGTTGTAAGGGTCAATACCAAGTTCAACAGTAGCATGTTCACCAAGAGCATCATATTTTGTTAACTCTTTACCAACAAGCTCAGCAGTTGTTCTCGAGAGTCCTTTTCTTTGGTAGATAAGAATAAGCTCTTCAAGTTCTGCTTCCGGATATGTTTCAAGCTCATGTTTTTCTTTTTGTAAAATAGCTTTTTCTGTATCTCGTTGTGTGCTCACTGATACATATTCCCCAACTGCCATTGAAAGAGCTCCCGCAAAAAGTGCTACCACTCCAGCTGTCAAAATTGTCTTCGTATCTTCGGTAGCACCAGCTACTCCTACGACAACTGCAGCAACTGAGACGATGCCATCGTTTGCCCCAAGTACTGCAGCTCGCAAAGAGTTTAATTTTGACCAAGTCATAAAACCATGGGATTCAAAATGATGGAGCTGATGAGGGTTTTGATTCATAAAATATATAGTATATATCTTATCATATTTTTATAGATACAATATTTACATACACTTTATAAGTTACTATTTTTAAGCACAGGTAGTAGAACGGGTAAGATATTTTTTTCAATAATTTTTTCATAACCTTCTTTATTAGGATGTATTCCATCACTTATATTTAAACTTGGATTAAGTGCTACACCTTCTAAGAAAAATGGCACGAGCGGCACATTGTATTCTTTCGCAAGAGATGAATAGATAGCGTTAAAATCTTCCTCATACACTTTTCCGTTACTCGTAGTTGACTTCATTCCTAAAAGAATAACAGGAACTTTTTTTTCTTGTAAACGTTGTAATATTGTTACGAGATTTTCTTTTGCAATTGCAGGCGAGGAAGAACGCAACATATCATTGGCACCCAATCCTAAGAGAACAAGAGATGGTTTTTTAGAAACAATAAATTCTACTCTTTCTAATCCAGCAGTTGTAGTCTCCCCAGATACTCCCATGTTAATGACACGAATATTTCTGTATTCTTTCTGCAATCTTTTTTCCAAAAGGTAAGGATAACTCTCCTCGAGTAGCACGCCATATCCTGCAGTTAATGAGTCGCCAAAAGCAATAATGGTAAGTACTTTTGTTGTCGAGGCAGTATGTAGGTTTGGTTGCATTTCTTGAGATTCCTTGTTAGATTTTGTAACCACTTGAAACTGTTTATTGAAAAAATACACGCCAAGAATTATAAGGCTAAGAATAGCTGCAATAGTAAGAAGTTTTACTTTCATACTTTCAAGTATACATTATTAGTAATATGTTATGATGAATATATGATCATAGTTAAAAATCTCTCAAAACAATTTATTGATGGAAATGATACAACTACTATTTTTAAAGATGTGACATTCACTATAGAAACAGGGAAACGTGTCGCTATTATTGGTCCATCTGGATCAGGTAAATCAACACTTATATCAATTCTCTCGGGCTTAGATAAACCCACTACAGGTGAAGTGATTATCGACGGGATAGACATTGCTTCCCTTCCAGAACAAGAATTGGCTTTGTTTAGAAATAGGAAAATAAGTATTGTATTTCAAGCATTTGAACTTGTACAATTTTTTACTGCTTACGAAAATGTTATGCTCCCACTTTCAATACGTAACGAAGTTGATAAAGTTACAGTAGATAATCTCTTTAAGGAAATTAATCTCGTTCACCGCAAAGACAGCATGCCTTCCACACTATCAGGTGGTGAACAGCAACGCGTAGCAATAGCTCGCGCGTTAGCCTCAGGCAGTGAGATTATCTTCGCTGATGAGCCTACAGGTAACTTAGACGCAGTTAATGGCAAAAAAATATTAGATCTCTTCTTAACGACAATTAAAGAGCATAAGAAAACATTTATTATTATCACACATGATATGAATATCGCTAAGCAGATGGACGAAATCTATGAAATAAAGAATGGATGCCTTCACGTATTGCCACACTCATAATGATATTTTACTTTGTAAAAATAATTTTTGTTCGTTCATATAAGTATCTTCTCCTTACTTTCTTCAGTCTTCTTGTAGGAGCATTTCTTTTTGGTGTTGTAGTCTCACTCTCCCGAAGTGTGTCCTCTTTTTTTGTTGAACAAGGTAAAACTTTAATTGGAGGTGATATCGTGATGAATGCTTCGCACATATCAGGACAAGATGAAAAATTCTTCAACGATCTTAAAAAAGAAGGCCATACTCTCATTACAGAGTATGATGTCCAAGCAGTTTTTCGTAACCCATCGGGTTCTTTAACTGCAGCTGCGAATATTCGCGCAGTAGAAAATACATTCCCTTTGTATGGGAAGATCACACTAGAGAATGAGGTTCCTTTTAGGATAGGAGAACACAGACTCTACGCCGAAAAATCATTTTTAGATAAGTTAGATGTCTCAGTTGGTGATAAAGTTCTTATTGGGAATAGTTCTTTTAAGGTTGCAGGCATTCTCCTTAAAGAACCAGATGTTGTATCTCTTGGGGTTTCATTTACTCCAAAAGTAATTGTTGCAAAAGAAGATATAGAAACCTCAGGAATTGATTTTTCACAAAGTAGGGGGTCATACAAAGTTCTCATACGACAAAATGAAAGTTCTCCTTTTACTGAAAAAGGTATTGATACGATCAAAATATACGCTAAAGAAAACAAATTACGATTCGACGATGCTCGAGATGGACCCAATAATCTTGTGCGGGGGCTTTCTTCAGTAAAAGACTTTGTAGGTATCGTACTTGCTGTAGCGCTTTTTTTGGTAACTGTAAATATCGGAGCTAATTTAACCTACGTTCTTTCTCGGTTTAAAAAAACTATTGCACTTCTAAAAATTTTTGGAGCAACAACACTACAGATACAAAGTGTGTACTTGATCATTTTAGGTATAACAGGATTTCTAGCAGGGGGTATTGGTTCTCTTATAGGTGTTACTAGTGCTAATATAGCGGTAGTAACATTATCTTCTTACATTCAAGGATCTATTCCACCTGCTCCTGCTATACTTGTTTCTTTTTTTGGCGGAATAAGTGGGTTTCTTCTTATTATCGTTGCTTCTATTCCATTTTTTAATTCACTTAAGTATATTACTCCAAAAGAATTACTTTCAAATAGTAGCACCCCCCATAAAAAAAGAGATATATATAGTTACATAGTGTATGCTCCACTGCCCTTGGTTATAGGAATTTTATTGTATAGTATCTCTAAAAATATACAGCTTACTTCCTATGCTGTGCTTGGAGTTGCATCTTTGTTCTTATTTTTTATGCTTATTTCACATAGTATTATTACGTACCTTTATAAAAGTCGTGAGTATTTTTCGTTCATATTCTCAAGCATTATTTCATTTTTGAAATGGCGAGGACTAGAAACAGTAATCACGTCAGCTGCCATCATGACTGCATTTTCTGGAGTATTTATTGTCTCTGCCGTAGAACAAAATATTATTTATAATATACAAGGCACAATTTCAAAATCCGCCCCAGCTCTTTATCTTGTTGACATCACTACTTCACAACTTCCAAAAGTAAAAGAACTAGCTGGCTCAACTTTCAAAGAGTATCCAATTATTCGAGGAAGGCTACTCCGTATCAACAATAAAGATATGACAGTATCTTTGGATAGAGAAATAACTCGAGAATTTAATATCACATATCGAAGTCAACTGCTAGACGGTGAGTCAATTCTTTCTGGAGTTTGGCATGGTACTAATAAAACTCATAATGCAGTTTCTTTTGAAAAATCTTTTGCCAAGCAAGTTGGTGGAGTTACTATTGGAGATGTAGTAACTGTTTTTATTCAAGGTAGTGAACTACAAGCAACAGTAACAAGTATCCACGAATCTGATAAGTCTCGGGGTACACCTTATTTTTATATGATATTTTCTCCAGATGTTTTAGAGACATTCCCGGCATCATACTTTGGCACTACAGAGGGTAACCAAACAGAAATAACAACGCTAGAAAAAAAGTTAGGTCTATTATTTCCTACTATTATTCCAATACAAACAGGTAAAATTTTAGAAACGGTGACAAGTCTACTCACCACTATTATTCTTGTCGTAAAGATCATTGGGATTCCAAGTATTTTACTTGGCTTAATGCTCGTACTGGTTATGACAAGTCAATCACTCTATGAGAGAAAGTCAGACGTGCTCGTACTTCGTGTGTTTGGTCTTAAGAAAAATACCATCATGTTACTTTTTAGTATTGAGGCTGGTTCACTGATCCTTATTGCGACGACTATTTCCTATCTCATAGCTCATATCATTGCATATGTTCTTAATGTGTATTTATTC
>JAYUCW010000074.1:0-25165 GCA_043740125.1 Minisyncoccota bacterium | reverse complement strand
ACACAAGATGCAGAGACTCAATATAGACCTGATAACATTGAGTTTCTCAAAATGACGGTTCTAGACCTGAGAACGTCAAGTTTCAAAATATCCTTGTTAAACAACAAGACAATAGAAAAACCTCTCGGTTCATATCCTGAGAGGTTTTTCTATTGTCTCAACCTTTAGAAGTCAGCTTTACTGAATGCCTTTAAGGCGTATAATAAAAATATAAATGATAGAACAAGAAATTGTAACAAAGAAAGATTTACCAGAGTATGAAACTAGCCTTGTAAGTTTTCAGCAAAATTTATTAGGTTTCTTAGCTCAACACAACTTACCAACAGAAGGTATTTTTGTTGATATACCAGAAAGAGTAAATGTATTTAAAAATACTGGCAGTGTTTTAGCTAAGATACCAGATAGTGAGAAGAATAATTCAATATATCTTTCAAAATTTTTAGCTGCAGCCGCAACAGGTCTTTTTGATGCGGCTTTAAATTACATTTGGGATGAGACAGTTCTGCAATTAAGAAAAAGAGTTGTTAACTATGATCTTGATTATTTTTATGATAACGCTGTAAGTGGAGATAAAAGAAGTTCTCTTAAAGATGAGTCTGATTTGGTTAGATTAGATGATAGTGAGTTAATTTATGGTGCAAAAGAAATAGGTTTAATATCAGAACTTGGATATAAACATCTTGATTTTATTAAATATATGCGAAATTGGGCAAGTGCTGCACACCCAAACCAAAATGAAATCACAGGACTACAACTTATTGCTTGGTTTGAAACATGTTTTAAAGAAGTTATTTCCCTCCCTCTTTCCACAATTGCTGCAAAAATTAAGCAACTGCTTGCAAGTATTAAAACGGGACCTCTTACAAAACAAGAAGCAGAAGAGATTGGTGTTTATTTTGAAAATCTTAACCAAGAACAAGTACAAAGTTTTACAGCCGGCCTTTTTGGGATTTACACGAACCCCTCTGCAGATAGTATTACAAAACAAAATATTATATATCTTTTGCCTTTGATTTGGGATAGGGTTACAGAAGATACACGAGAGCAATTTGGTATTAAGTATGCTCATTTTACTGCAAATAACTTTTTAAAAGAAAAGAAGTCTTCTAAAGAATTCTTGCAAATTGTTTCAGGTGAAAGTTATATTCCAGATGAGTTACGTGTGGTTGAGGTGGAAAATGCAATTGATGCTCTAATGGTTGCTCATAATGGTATGAATAATTTTTATACTGAAGTGACTTTTGCAAAACAGCTTCGTAGGGTAATAGGAGAAACACCAAAAGTTCCTAATGGGTTGAATAAAAAATATATACACACAATTGTAAACGTGTTTATGACTAATGCGTATGGGGTTGCACACAACGCTGAACCAATTTATTTGGAAATGGTAGAAAATTTTGATTCTAAACAAGCTGCGTTTGCTGTATTTTCATTCACTGAAAATGAAATATATAGTAAGTTTCAATTTCCTTTATGTGAAAAGAAATATAGAGAACTTTTAGAAATATTGAAACCAAAAATAATTTCAGAACCTGTTAAAGACCTAATTCTTTTAATTGAGAAATACCCAATAGGTAAACTTGATCAAATTAAAGTTGATCCAAAAATTAAACAAATAATTGGGTCTTTAAAAATAATATGGGAGTAGCTATTAATTAATAGATAAAATGAAATTTCAGTATTTTACATTCTTTTTAAATCCCGTTGCTAACTTATTTTCTGAAATAGGTGAAAAAAGAGATAAGATGGATATTCTTGTCGAGGTCTTAAAAAGAGCCAGAACAGAAGGAACTCATCATTTTGATCATAGGGGTGCAAAATTAGCATATGTTTTTAAGGAGAAAAATTCAAACTACATAATTTCAAGACTCGGAAGAAAGTCAGTCTTAAAAATAATATCTCCACCAGAAGAAAAGTTTTTAACAAAGAAGGAAGAAAATTGGCCATGTTGTGATCTGATTTTCAACTTAAGTAATGATCCTCTTACTGGTCAGAGGATAGCTTTTGAATATAAAAAGGCTGTTTTTCAAAATCCATATGAACAAGTAAAAGCTTTGGCTGATGAGATAAATAAAGATCTGATTCCTTTTGGTTGGGCTATAGCAATTAACCCAATAACAAAAGAACAAAAGTTTTGGTCTATTATAAATGAAAATCAAGGCAAGATAGAAAAATTATCACTTACTTTTAATGCTCCAAATTTATTCAAACTTACAAACGCATTGAATGATGAGCTTAAAGAACTTCAGACAGAATTTAATCTCAACAAAACAACTGTGGAATTTGAAAATGTTGATGGAAAGTTAAAAGTTCCCGAAGATGATAATTTTATTAAACAGGGTGTTGATTATATTACTAGAGGAGGGGGAGAGTATTCTGTTAGAATAAAAGGTAAAGGTAAGCGTTGCATAAGTAGTAAGGATAATATTGAGACAAAAAGTTTTGAATTTGAAGATCTTGAAGTATCAGCTAATAATCCTACTACACTTAAAACCACTTTAGATACTATTTTCAATTTATGATGCAAATACTCGGACATATTTTTGTTTCAATCCTAGTTGCCATAATTATAATTGTTGGAGATTATTATCTGCCGGGGTCTTTCTTAACGTCCTTTATTGATAATCATTTTATAGAAACTTTTGCAACAATTGTTGGTTTGAATATAACTGCTGTAGTTTTTCTGTTAGGGCAATTAATTGTGGTGAAAGAGAAGCTTACAAATAGTCGCAATGTTTTTGAAAACACAATAAAACAAATTAAACATAGTTCATATTTCTTAGTAATTTCTTTTTTGTTATCGTTAGTCGTTTTAATATTTAGGCCTAATCTTAAATTAGATGATGTTCGATTGGGTGTTAATGTTGTCTACTACATCATGAATGGTTCATTGGTCATGTTGTTTTGTTTATCTGTTGTTTCAATTTTTGAAATTTTAGGTGCCGTTTTTAAACTTAGTAAAGTTTAGTATTATTCTAAACTTACTTTCTTATCTCTCAGTACTATCCTATTTTTCAGGTTCTGTAACAGCTCTCTTTTCTCCAGTATTGTTCCTTCTTTAAGGAGATATTTTGCAAAATCCTTAACATTTATTTCGGGCATCACCTCTTTACCTTTGAATCCCATCAGTCCTTTTCGTATCTTATTATGCTTTTCGATTTCTCTGTCTATAAGATATCTTGCACCAAGTTCGTTAATATCTAAAGTGTCAATTATTTCTGCTAGTTGATCAATAAGGTTGTCTTCTCGTATGTACGGGTTTGTGCAACCATAGTCTTTACTTCGCGTGCAACTATAGTAGATATATTGGTGTACGCTACCATCGCTTATATTTTTGAATTTCTCCTGTGCACTTACACCAGATCCACATAACCCACAAATCATAAGTTTAGTAAAAGTAAGGTCTTTAAATTCAGGTCGTTCTTTACGTTCTTTTGCTAACTTTTCTTGAACATCCTCAAATAATTCTTTTGTAATAATAGGAGTATGTTTGCCTGTGTACCAGTTACCGCTTTCTCTTGGGTATTCAAACGTCCCTGTATAAAGAGGAGTGTTAAGTATTGTATATACATTACTCAAACTTATGTTATTCCCTCTCTTACTTTTTAAGCGTATATCAGTAATAAGCCACTTGTGTATTTTTCTCCCACTCCATTGTTCATGTCCAGCTTTTTCAAATATCTTTTTAATAATAGGGGCACGAATAGGATCTACTAGTAGCTGACACTCATTGCCATGTGTTCTGTCATTTAGATAACCAATCGGTGCCACTGTTGGCCATAACCCCATTTCCACCCTTGTCTTAAGACCTCGTTTTACGTTGATACTTTTGTTGTCATTTTCCAGTTTTGCTTGTGATCCAAGAATCATGAGCATGAACTTATCGTTAGGGGAGTTGGTTAGTTTTTGTGTATAGGTTCTTATCTCTAATAATTTCTTCTGATCTATTAAGTCCACTAACGCTCCAAGGTCCCCACCATTTCTTGAAAGTCTATCTGGTGCCCATGTAAGAATTGCATTAAACTTTCCGTCTCGTAAGTCTTGCATTAATTGTACAAATACAGGTCTTGTTCCTGATGCTTTTGCTGAGTGACTTTCTCTCCTAATGTCGATAATCTCTAGATTATCCCGTAATGCAAGTGTTCGCATTTCATTTATTTGAGAATCAATTGAAAGAGCTTGTCGCTCATCTTCTTCCGTACTCTTACGAGCATAGAGGCAATACCTCAATTTAACCTCCAAATTCTCCCCATTTCTTTGCTTTTGGCCTATAAAGGCTATATTTGTTTTTGTTTCCATACAACCTAATCAATGACGCAACCCTCTTCGTAAGTCTAGACAGGTCTGTAGGTTGGAAGGTGTCCTTAAAACCCTTCAGATTCTTTCTTAATATTTAATTTATGTTGGTATGTTATAATGTTTGGTAATTAAAAAAATAACAATAAATATATGAATACTATAGTAAAGTTTTCTGATCGTGTTTCCAGCTTAACTCAGAAAATATTTATGTCAGTATCGTATACACGTCGTCTGATGTGGAGGAAAAGGACGCCTATCTTAGGCTCCTTTTTGCTTTTAGCTCAGCTGGCTTCACCTTTAAGTGTTATTGTTGCCTATGCTGCTCCAACAACTTCAAACCAAGTCGGTTCTAGTGCTGCACTTGATCCAGTAGGTAATAAAGCAACAAGACTTCAAACACAAGGCTCATCTGGTGTTGATCAATCATCTGGTGCATTAACATATAGTTACCCACTCACAATTCCAGATGGTCGAAATGGAATGTCACCAAAACTAGCTCTTTCATACAACTCTCAGAATAATGATACGGGATGGTTTGGATATGGGTGGAATATAAGTATTCCGTATATTGAAAGAACAACAAAAAATGGAACAGATAAAATGTATACAAGTCCAGTCTTTGTTTCTTCTCTTCATGGAGAACTTATTTCAACTAATGGGTCTTCATATGTGCAAAAAATAGATGATGGTTCGTATGCTCAATATACCTTTAGTGGTAATACATGGCAGATGACTGATCGTGATGGTACTACCTACTATTTCGGTACGTTAGATTCTAGTCGTATAAGTGATGCTTCGTCTACAAAAATAGGACGTTGGTATATTAATGAAGTACGAGATAAGTTCGGTAATGGGATTATTTATAACTATACGAAAGACTCAGGCACAGTATATCCAAGTACCATTTCCTATACAGAACACGCACTTGCTCATCCACTTAACTTAGTTACCTTTAATCTTGAAAGTAAGAATGATAAGACTATAAGTTATAAATATGGATTTAGAACAGTAGACACAAAAAGAGTTTCGTATATAAAAACTGCAACTAATGGTAAAGATAATACATATTTTACTTTTAATTACACCACAGGATCTAACGGTGTTCGTTCTCTCCTTCAATATGTTGAAGAAAGACATTTAGGAACTAATGATGACTGGGTAACACTCCCAAAGACATCTTTTGAATATGAAAACTCTCCTGTAGCTTTTAGTGGATCGATTTCAAGTAGTATAAATCCGTATGGAACCAATGTTGTTATTGATACCAATAATGATGGAATCCAAGATCTTTACAATGCAGGGGATGGATATTTTGCAGTTGATATCAATGGTGACTACAAGAAAGATTTAATGCAAAGTGATGTTAATTATGGCGTATACAGTGGTGGTCCAACGATTAACTTAAAATATAATCAAGGAGGAACTTTTTATAATAGAAATTTCTCAAACATATCAACTAATAATTCGTATGTTAGGTATATGATTTCAGGTATGGTTACTCCACCTCTTAGATATATGGCAGATAGTCAGTGGTGGTGGAATCAGGAGTCCGCTGTAGTTGATATGAATGGTGATGGTTTTGATGATATTGTCTATAACGATCTTTACGGTATTAGTGGTGTTGCCGTCAACACAACTAATAATACTTTTGACTATAGTACTCAAAATAATCTCAGTGGTCTTGTTTTTAGTGCTGTTAATAATCAAATTGCTGATATTAACGGTGATGGTTTACAGGATGTAATTTCTAAGTCATATACAGCAACATCAACACTCTTTAATGTGTATCTTAGTAACGGATTGGTTTATTCAACGTTACCAGATTTCACATATGATGCAAAAGTGGCATCAACAAGTGCTGATATAGGTGTCCGTTTTGCTGATGTAAATAATGATGGACTTGTTGATGTTATTCGTTCGTACACTTCAAACTATCAAGCAGGTAGTAGATCAGCTTGCCCTACAGGTTTTTCTGGAGTTCCTTCACCTGCTCCAACTAATCAATCAGTAAACGAAGTATATATAAATACTGGAACTAGTTTTGTTAGCTCATCATCAACTTTGCCCGGGTACCTTGTTTCTCTTACTAGTTGTGGTGATATTCTTACATCAGGTTATTTAGTTACCAGCTCCTCAAAAGAATATGATAATAATGGTGACCTAACAACTGACTATGATGGCGCAACGAATAACACCGTAAAGCAGGATGTCCTTAAAAAGGTAACAAGTCCACTTGGTTCAACACTTGATGTATCGTATACATGGACAACTAAAACAGGGCTCAACCCAACACTTCCTGTACCAATGTATATCGTTGCAACGACAACTGACAAACTTTCTGCTTCTGACCAGAATCCTCATGCTGTCGGCTATAGTTTCTATGGTGGTCAAATGTATTTTGATGCTAATGCACCTCGTGATCATAAATTTGCAGGATTTAGTAAGGTGGATGTAGTTGATGGAAAGAATAAGACAACGACATACTATCATCAGGGAAATGGTGATGATTATACAACGGGTGAAAAAGGGGACTCATATTACAATATTGGTCGACCATATAGAACAGATACTTTTGACCTCTCAACTGGTTCATCGACTATTGTAAGTAAAAATCTCTCGCTCTATACCACTTACTCTTACGCGTCCGCATCATTTACGTATTTAGATTCTCAAGTTTCAAATAACTTTAACTCTGATGGAAGTTTTCTATCATCTGGAAGTAAGAACGTCTATGATCCAGCTAAACGACTTATTAAAACCTCGTATAGTTATGGTGATATAGAACCATTCACTTCTTTTGCATCTTCAACGATTACTGATAAAGGAACGGATATTCTTACAACACAATATGAGTATTCTAACTCAAGACCTCAACGACTCGTTAAACAAGTAACAACAGACTACGCAGGTAACAATGTTTCAAACGTAAGTTATTACTATGATAACCTTCCTCTTGGTTTGGTTGATAAGGGTGCAGTAACAAGTGTCTTTAATACGGTCTATAAAGATGATGGTACTGTAAGTGCGACAAGCACTACACAATCTGTATACGATCCAACTGGTAATGTTATTCAAACCATAGATAACCTTAATCACAAAACTACTGTCGCTTACGATAGTAGTTACTTCTTCCCTGTGGCTAAAGTTGACGCACTTAATGGAACGACTACGTTTACCTATGATCCACATACATTAAATGTACTCACAACAAAAGGACCAGATGGGATTACGTATGTTAAAGAAACAGACGGTCTCGGTAAAGTAACACGATCATATACCTTAACTAGTGTAGGTGGCATCACCGATGATACTCGAACTGCATATGTATACGGTGGAGGAGTATCTATATATAGTAAGAAGATTGGTGACTCAGGAACGAGTGCTCGTTCACTTCAAATCTACGATAGTTATGGTCGCCTCATTCAATCCAAAAATGAAACTACTCCTGATGTATTTTCTACACAAGATACCAGTTATGATTCAAGTAGTAATGTTATTTCAACCTCTCTCTCATACACAACTACTGGTTACGGATTAACAACAGATACCCCGTCAAATGGAAGCACTGTCTATACATATGATGGTCTTGGAAGAGTAATAACAAAATCTTCCTTTGGAACAACACTTTCATATCAATATGGTGCACGAAGCCTTACTGTGCAAGATAATGCATCAACACAACATAAGAAGTCGTATGCGTATGATGCAAACGGGAATCTCTCACAAGTAAATGAATACAATGGAGGAACTACATACACAACAAACTATAACTATACTCCATTTAATAAACTGTCTCGCATTACAGATGCTAATGGAAATATCCGTAACTTCTCCTACCTTTCAAACGGATCACTTGTGTATCAAGAAGACCCACATGTATCATCTGATACTACGTTCACAACGTATTCATATGCATATGACTCATTAGGTAATCTCATTACAAAAGCAGGACAACTTGGTACGACAACCTACACATATGATGCACTTAATAGACCAACATCCAGAACTTTGTCGGATGTAAATTATGGAACAAGTACAGTCGGTATTACCTATACTGGATGTTCAAATAATTACTCATCACCATGTATTATTAATCGTGATACCTTTTCAACGACACTTTCATATAACGTGTCAGGTAAATTAAGTAGTGAATCACTAGCGATTGATGGTAATACATTTACTCGTTCGTACGCATATGACACTTTTGGTAATCCAGTAACTATTACCTATCCAGATAATGGAAAAACAGTCTACACATATACACTTGACGGTAAACAATCAACACTCTCATATATAACACCAAGTGGAGCAACCAAGAATATTGTAACGAACTCGACATATAATTCTCTCGGCGCACTTTCATCGCTCTCATTCGGTAATGGAGTTCAAATGTGTAATACCTACACAAGCACTTCAGCAGATGGAACTATTTCTCCAAAACTTGCAAAGTCAGCGTACCTCTTTAATTCAACAGGATGTTCTGTGGTATCTAATCAAATAGAACTCTATAAAGATGAGTTTACATATAAGGATAATATTACTCCAAGTGCAATACTTTCTACATATAAAGATATAGCAGGTACTACTCACACAAAGAGTGATACATACACCTATGACAACCTTGCGCGTTTAACACAAGTCTCTACTTCATATGATGGTGGAAGTGCTACAAATGATGCTCTTACCTATGATCCAATTGGAAACATCCTTAAAGAAAATGATGTACTCTACCGTTACAGTCAAGATGGCACACAAAATGTTCATGCGGTAACTTCAGTTGGAGGTACTCACATTGCATATGACGCACAAGGAAATAGGGTACAAGTAGGGGATAGTTCATACGCATGGAATGCTCTTAATCAAATGGTTTCTGCTACTACTACAAATGGTACAGAAATCTATACATATGATGAAAATGGAGAAAGAATTAAAAAGGTTATTCAAACTACCTCTCCTATTAATCAAAAGGTAACACCAAGTACTTCATCATCGACGTTAAGTGGATTTAGGTCAGGAGATTTACTGGCCCAAGTAGCAACCTCAAGTACATACATAGCCACTTCAACATACAATACTCTATCCTCACTTTCACTTCTTAGTACAAGTACACTTACTACTCTTGTAAGTAATTATTACTCATCACCTTTTACAAGTAAGTTCTGTGCCACAGCAACATCCACATCTAATCGTCAGAATTGCATTGTTACAACTACGCAACAATTGCTCGCAAACAATATAAATAGCAGAGGTACAAGTACAGTAGCAACTACTGGTCTTGTTAATGATGTTATCAATATCGTAACAGGGGCTTACCTTATTCCTACAACTTACACAGGTCTTGCAACGAGCAGTATTGCAACAAGTGCCACAACAACATTTAGTATTAACAACGGAACTATTAGTTCGTATAATACCCATGTCGCAACAGGTATTGTAGTGCCAATGGCTGAGTATGCCAATCTTCCTTATGTTTCGAGTAGTACGTATGCAACATTTTCTCAAATTGGTTTAACAGATACAAGTAAAGTACGGGCACTCCTTACGCTCGCTGGCTGTAATTCTGTAACTTCCGCTTGTACCACAGCAGAGAAAGTAGTCTTTGAAAGAACGTATAAGAATGGCGGATATCTTTTATCAGATAAAGCCCTACAAGAAATGTGGTATGTCTTTGCTGCAAAAGCAAGACTACCAGGAAATGGAGGAGAGTTTACTGCAACATCAACTACACTAGGAACAATCACTGTCCCAACTATCACAGGGCTATCTACTAGTTCTGCAACTTCAACCTATTACTCAGGTCTTTATTTTACAACTGAATATACGAATCAGAATGCAAGCGAACCCAGACTTCAATTCTTTAACACCATTCCTTACTATGTAACTCAATCAGCGTTTCAAGAATTACAACAAGCGGGCATTACTCAGACAACACTTGAGAACTATCAAGCGATTATAGGGGATTTATTTGGTGTTAAGACTGCATCGTCTACTGAGTACATGGCTGCACTCACTTCCTTTATTCAGTACGACAAGAAAGCAACACTTTCTTATAATGCGATAAAAGAACTTTACTTTGTTGTGCTTGGTGCTGCCACAATCCCAAACAACCCAAGTGATTATACAGCTACGTCGATCTTTGATTTAACTAGTTATCTTACAGTAAATAGTTATCAGTACAATGGATATACTGGAACATGGCCGTTCTATGCTTCTGGGTGTTATGCAGGATATTATAGTGGATCAGGTAGTACACCATGGACAAGGTGTGTTATTACTACATCCGCTTTTAGTTTACCTACAGCAACGTCCTCAACAGTTTCATATATCTTAACTGTATCAAAAACTCCACAACCTACTGAGTGGCCACTTGTGGTTGGTAACTCAGCAAGTATCTCTGGTGGTATTAACCAAACATATACATCAACTGTATCAAGTGATGGTAGTCATCTCGATGCTGATGTTTCACCTACGATAGTTGCTCGCTTAGCAGGTTCTACAAGCACGGTTATGGTTGCTAACAGTCACGAGTTTGTAACGGGTACTGTATATCCATATCAAGCAGAGTCAGTAGTGCTTAAAGCATATGTAAATACCCCACGACTTACACTTGCTGATACCTCACTCGTCGCTTCAATCTCTAATTATGGAACAAGTACAGCAGCAACAATAGCTACATCTACGGTTCTTACGTATTACAAACTTGATGAATTATCTGGCAATTCAGCAGATGCTAGTGGTCATAATAACACAGGCGTGCAATCAAATATTTCTTACGGCACAGGTAATGGAAAAATAAATAACGGAGCTTTATTTAATGGCTCAAATAGTAAGATAGTTACATCTACAGTTCCTGCAACCGGTACTAATCTTACAGCAACATACAATGTTTGGTTCAAAACAACATCATCTGCCCGCCAAGAACTTCTTAACTTTGGAGATAACAATACTACTCGTGATGGTTTACAGCTTTTCATTTATACGGATGGTAAGTTATATATTAATTTTTCTGCACAAGGAGGTCCTAACACCACACAGACTGTTACTGATGGTCTCTGGCATATGGCAACGGTATCTCTCTCAAGTGGCACTGGTAGCTTTTATCTAGACGGTTCTCTTGTGGGAACAATAGGCTCAGGTAACTTATCTATTACTTCAAATGGAAGTAATAGTAGAGATATAGGAAATTATCAAAGTGCGTACTATTGGTTCAATGGATCTATGGATGAATTTGGGGTATGGTCAACAGCACTTACTCAAACAGATATAAGTACTCTCTATAATGGAGGTGCGGGTCTTCAGTATCCATTCACAGGAACTTCTACAAATGAAATCATTGCTACCTCAACCTATACCGCAGGGATTCAAAGTGCAATAGGGGCTTACTTTGGTGAAATCTACGATAGTTCAAGTAATATTATTACCGCAAGTACTACTGCTTCATCATCACTTGTGTTTGTCTCACAAGAATCATATAACGAATTTGCTTCTACAACATTACGTGATGCGTACAGTATTTCAAAGGTATTCCTTTCTACTACTACTCCACAATGTGTCGCAGACGCCTCAACGACAGAGTGTGATAAACAGGTACGAGAAACAACATTTAGACAAATTGTTGGCAATCTCTCTGGTTTCATTCCAAGTCAGGCAGCTGTTGAAGAATTCTGGATGGTGAATAAAGGCTTACTGCTTCTTCCTTCAGCAACATCTAGTAATATTTCGTTATTGTACGGAACATCAACGCATGTCATCTTTGTAAACGAGGCAACAACCACAGTGAGTGTATTATCACGTTCACAACTTCCATCCACACTTGCTACATCCACCGCTACAACGACAGTCAATCTTAGTCTTGTTCCATCTGGATTACTTAGTGATTTACAGTTCAACACACTCTATTCTACTTCTACCTTTGCACTCGCTACTTCCACAAGAATTGTGAGTGAAGATACTTACAATGAATTATTGCATACCCCGATTCGTATTAATTCAGATGTCGATACCATTTTCAACTACGCACTTCCATCTGCTACAAGTAGTTGTTCTGGGCAGTCAGCAACAAGTTCTTGTGTTGTTACAGCAATGAAGACAACCGTAAAGAATACTATAAGTAACCTATCAGGATTCATTCTGTCTGATGCTGCACTTGAAGAATTGTATAGAGCATATAGTAATCAGTTATCGATTATTCCAATATCACTTGTGAACTCTATTGCAAGTACAACAGTACAAACAATTACGTTACCACTTACCACAGGAGAAGCCTTTACTACATTTAGTACTACGACAGTGGGAACTTCAACCGTTGTTACATCTAATAATGGCGCATGTGCATTTGGTATAAGTGGAGCAACTACATCTTCTTGTTATATAGACCTTCCATATATTAACTCCTCAGTTACTGGTCTTACTTTCAGTTATGATGTTTCAACATCATCTGTTGCAACAAGTACGGTTAGAAGTTATTTGAGTTATATAACACAAGACGCATCATCGACAGGCTCAACATCGACTCCAACGTTTACTACAACAATCGCCACAACTACTATTATTGGTCAAAAAATTTCAGGTACAAAGTTCACATTTGATCTTACTTCTTTGTATCAAAGTTATCTTAACTCAAATTCTCCAAAATTAACTCTAATACCAGATGCAAATGGTACATCATCAAATGTTTACTCACTCTCTAATCCTTCGTTCGCAATTACTAGAAGTGTAATTGTTCCGAAGATTAGTTATTTGCAGTTTAGTTCTTCTGTTTCAACTTCAACATCAACGAGCACATACACAAACGTTGTTTCAACCTCTTCGCTACTCTCTTACTACAAACTCGACGGGAACTCTACCGACTCCTTTGGTTCAAACAGTGGTTCGGATGCTTCTATAACCTACAGTAGTGGGAACGGTAAGATTAATAACGGTGCAGGATTTAACGGTTCATCAAGTAATATCTCTACAACAGCGTACACTTCTCTATCAACTAACTTCACTTGGAACTATTGGATTAACCAAACTTCTGGAACTGGCAATCAAGTACACTTCATGCCAGGAGGTTCTGTGACAGGTGCACTCTACTCATGGAGAAATGGATCTTCAGGACACTTGTATTTTACAGAACAAGGAGTCGCTGATTATGACTGTGGAACCACATTAGCAACAGGAGGTTGGCACATGGTAACTATTGTTAAAAGTGGAGATGGTAGTAATAACGTTAAGTGCTATATAGATGGTTCTCAAACTGCATCAACATTAAATGTCGGCACCATTGCTTCACCAACTGGTACAGCACATATAGGAAACTGGAACAACTCTGGTAACTGGACAGGGGGTGCAATAGATGAGTTGAGCGTATGGGGAAGAGACTTGTCTAGTACGGAAGTCTATCAACTTTATAACGCTAACACTGGTATACAATACCCATTCCAGATAGTAACTACAACTACGTCTTCATCCTCACAATTGGTGTATGGTCTTAATTCTGCTCAACCTATTCCTTTTGATCGCTCCACCATTCCAACATTCTCTACTTCTACCGCTACTACTACAATCGATTTAACTTCTGTGCCAAACTTAGACTTCTCAACGATGTTCCTTTCTCCAGTAAGTAAGATAGTCTCTAATGGAACAGGGTATGTAACTAATAACATTATTGCGACAACAAACATCGTTGCTTATTACAAGCTCGACGGAAACTCCTCTGACTCGTTCAGTTCTAATGGTGGTTCTGATACTTCCATAACATATAGTAGTGGGAACGGTAAGATTAATAACGGTGCAGGATTCAACGGTTCATCAAGCAACATCTCTACACCAGCTTTCAGCTCACTCGGAACAAATTTTACTTGGAACTATTGGATTAATCAAACATCTGGAACTGGTAATCAAGTGCACTTCATGTCAGGGGGGTCTGCGACAGGGGCTCTCTATTCATGGAGAAATAGTTCTGGAAACCTATTCTTTACAGAACAAGGAGTTGCTGATTATGATTGTGGAACAGCACTGCCTATATCTGGTTGGCACATGGTAACTATTGTTAAAAATGGAGATGGTTCTAACAATGTTAAGTGTTACATTGATACTACACAAACAGCGTCAACATTAAATGTCGGTACTATTGCCACTCCATCTGGTACAGCACATATAGGAAACTGGAATAACTCTGGCAACTGGACAAATGGTGCGATAGACGAGGCGAGTGTATGGTCTAGAGCCATTACTACTACAGATATTACGAATCTCTACAACAGTGGAACAGGACTTCAATACCCATTCCAGACAACCGTAGCAACCACTACAAATGCAACAACTACAATTTATGCAGGTGGAGGAATAGACACAACTTATATACCTCTTCCAGTTATTTCACAGCAAGTTCTTAGCCCTGTTAACAGTTTTCCGTTCAATTCAAATCCAAGTACTAGCACGCTTTATACCAGTACCAATCTGTCAGCTACAACAACAGATACTATTTATTACCCGTTCCAAGGTTTTACATCAGCTAGTAGTTCAGTTTCCGTATATCTTACTCTTAATGGAGTTCTTGTCGGAACATATACGTATCAGAAGGGGAATGAGGCAGCAAGTGGTAAGGTTACCTATGTTCTTTCAGATTTTAAGAATACGCCGGTGTTAGAGACGGATGATAAGGGGGACATTGTAGAAGCAGACATGACGGATGTATTTGGTAATTATGTGTATCGAGATCAGAGAGTTGATAACGCACTTCATACTAAGGGATACACAGGACATGAATACGACGACGTTACACAAAATATTTATGCCCATAGCCGTTTTCTTAATAGTTCAATGCATAGTTTCTTGAGTGTTGATCCATTGCTTTACTCATTACCTCAACAGTATTTGCTAGATCCTCAACAAATGAATTCTTATGTTTATGTAAGAAATAACCCTGCGATATATACGGATCCTACTGGGAAGTGTATTGAAGATGCTTGTATCGGAGAATCAATTCTTGGAATAAGTTACTTAGCAATGGCATATGCTCCACAAATTATGTCATTCGCACAGTCTTTAAGCACTCCCTTAGGTCAGATGGGTATAGATTTTGCTAGAAGTAATTACCAACAAGGTAATTATAAGATGGCTGCATTCGGTGCTGTAACCGCTGGGGAGCTTGGTGGTTTAAGTAGGACGGGGAGTACTGTTAGTGAGGTTAAATCTAGTGGAATTTTAACAGGAGCAAGTGCGTTGATCTCAAAGAATTTTAGTAACGGACAAGCTTTTGAAAATAAAGTTTTACAGACTATTGGTGAGATTAAAAATACAACCAAAATTAATACTGGGTCAGGTGATAGAATACCGGATATTCTTAATGTAACAAAAGGAACAATTGGGGAGATAAAAAATACAAATAATCTATATTTAACACCACAAATGAAAACCTTTGTTACTCAGGCGCAAAAAACAAATACGACATTTACGTTGTACGTGAATGAGGTGACTAAAATATCAAAACCATTAATGCAAGCAATAAATAGTGTTAAAGGTTTTATTCAAAGAATAAATAAATAAATTATATGAACAATAATATCAATCAAGAGTGTCTAGAAATTTCTAAGTTACTTACTAGTCAAAAAATATCAAGTGAACTTGGTTTTAATATTGATTCCTCTAAAATAGACTATTCTTTAGATAGTCTTATTTACGTAGATGATATATTAAAATATGTGCATGAGAAAAAGAGTACATTTACTGAAGATATTTTGAATAAAATACTTCTTAGATTTGGCTGTTATTGTGGAGAAGTAATTAGAAAAGAGTTAAGTAATTATAATTGGTTAACATTTGACGATGCTTCTAAATTGAATTCAGAGGTAGAAAATATGGGTAAAAGTATATTTACTTATTACTTACTTTATTCAGAAAATAGTCAAAATTACTTATTTCCAATAAGCAAGGTTTCAAAATATGTTGAGCACGGTGAATCTGATAGTTTATACTTCTATTCAAAAACAATATTAAATAATGAAAAAAATTAAGAAAGAGGTAAATATTGAATACTTTGAGGATACGGATTCAGGTAGCATAAAACTTGTTGATATAAAACCAGGAGATATTAGTAGTACTGCTTTATTTAAAATAGAGGAAACGGGTGTAATTCTATACGTAAATATGGATATTAATAATCGTATTCTTGGTTTTGAAATTGATGGAATGGGACTATCTATAAGTAGAAGCATTAAGGATGAACTAGATAAAACACAAGATAGCTAAAGATTACACAAATTCTTAAATCTAAGCTAAAGTACCATGACCTCCATAAATGAGGTATAATTAACAATACAATTGAATACAGAGACCTAACCCCGATGAATCCTAGAGTTCTCGGATATGGTCGCCAAATTCCGTCCAAAGTAAAAAACTCCTAGTCAGAGTTACTTTGGACGGTCATACCTGGAAACGGGTATGGGCATATCTCACGGGGTATGTCGGCCTGGCTAGGAGCTTTTTGCTTTCTATGTGGCCACACTAAAACCGTCCAAAGTTTATGAAAAAATATTATATAGGTTTTTTGGTATTTGCTATTACACCAGCTTTTACCTTTGCATCCATTGATACAAATTTAAAGTATGGAAGTAAGGGGCAAGAAGTTATTGAACTTCAAGAGTTTCTCATTTCCCATAATTTCCTAAAAGGCACACCAACTGGTAATTTCTATTCGTTAACCAGAAATGCTGTCATTGCATATCAAAAAAGTATTAACGTCACAGCAAGTGGATTTGTTGGGCCACTTACAAGAGCTCAAATTAATTCTGCGCTCGCATCTCAGGGTGCTATTTCAAATAATGCTGAAGTAGCAGAAACTAAGAAGGTAACTCCACCAGTTGATACTTCTAAACAAGTAAATGAACCAGTTAAGCAACAAGTAGTAGAACAGCAGAATACTACACCAGTAACAAATCAGGTTGCTTCTACTATTGTTCCATCTCAACCGCAAGTTCAAATACAAAAAGTTCAAGGACCAGCAGAAATATCTATACAGAGCAACGTTTGTAATCTCTCAAGTACAAATCTTAAAACTACTTACAGTCTAGACAGTCTTCTTTCAAATGGAAATATAGACGGTCGTATCGTTATGAATGCTTACGTTCTCACTCAAGAGAAGCAGAATTACTATAGTGATAATCCATCTGATGTAATGACTATTACTACAAGTAACCACATAAATGATAAGACATTAAATGGTTCAGGAAACACGAGTCCATGTGGTTATTATTACCCCCATGAACTACATGCAACAACTACTGGTGTATATACAGTTACCTATTCTATAGATGGATTAGAAAAATCAGTCACCATTACAGTGCAGTAAATATATGTATAATCCATTCGCTATTCTCGGCATTATTATGGTTTATAGTTTTTGGCATCTTGATAAATCGATTGCAATCTTGAAAAAGAGCAAGATAAAAGACTGGACCAGATTGAGGATGGACTTAACACGTTCTATTCTGATTTTGAAGAAAAGATTAACTAAGAGAATCCATTGAGGTGATTTAATCTGATTTCTCAGCAGAGGCTATTCTACGTATCTCTGCTACAATCTCTTTATGTTTTTGTCTTCTGAATTCTAAACCTCTTATTTCTAGTTTTTTCAAGTAAGCCTGATACTTGTCATATCGTGGATCACCGAGTTTTGGTTCTTCGAAACTACCAACAAACGGACCACTGATTTTAAACTTCTTCATTTGTCTAACAAGAGGAATTTGTTCCTTCTGGTTACTCCAGTCTTCGCCATCTGTTGGCCAAAGTGTTGATATATCTAAAAGATATTCACGCTTCCAAGTATCGTAAGATAGTTTACTTCTGAGGTTCATTACAGACTCTTCATCGTGGAACTTTTCTTTCCAGAGTATTTCTTTACAATCATCCAAGAACGGGTAGACACGAAACAGGCCACCTAGCTCTATAATGTCGTCTTTAAGTTGCATCATGAATGAATCTTCAGAAATGAGGTTGCCTAAAACAATGATCTTAGTTCCTTTGCTACCTATTGGAATAATCTCATTTTTGAATCGTTCATAGAGGACTTCAGGATCTTCGTCACTAGTAGTGTCTTCAAGGTCATCGCAGATAATGAGGTCTGGCCTGTACCGTCCATACTTTAGTCCTCGTATGTGTTGACCTCTGGTAACTGACATAATTTTTGCTCCATGGTAGATAAGTTCAAGAGAAAGCTTGTTAAACTTTTCTTCGTTAAATGGACCAAAATCTTCTCGTAGTAATTCGTTCTCTTCAAGTTCAGCTTTTATGTTAGCAAAATGACTTTTTGCTTGCTCTTGAGTTTCACTAACGATAACCACAAATTTTTTCTTTGGCTTACCAAGAACTGACCAGAGTACATTACAGAGATTACAGATGGTAGATTTCCCAGACTCACGAAAAGCCATGACCGCAACTAAGTCATGATTATTTTGTTCTAACAGGTGGAACAGTTCAATGTGGAATGGTGCAAGAGGTTCAGTAAAATGATGCTGTAGATAGAGCAAGCTAAACCAGAACGGACTTTCGTACGCTATACGTTGTTTTACTTTCTTGTTCTCAGTGATTTCTGTTAGAAGGGAGTCGTAGTTTTCCTCATTCATGATATCTTTATGTACCTGACACTAAGTTTAATGCTTTACGAAGAATGGTATTTTCATTAGGTGTTAGATTTTCTATTGGAGTAATAGGGGTATAGGATCGTGCTCGAGAGCCATACTTTGGATGATGGTGTTTAAGCCAGAGAGCTATGGCCGGTAATCTCTTTTCTTTAATCAATGTAACAATCTGTGACTCACTCATGTCATTAATGAATTCATATCCTTGCTTAAGAGCGTCATCACTTTCACGCATGAATTCTTTATCTTCATTACGCCAGCGGTAATACGTAGCACGACTTATACCCACTCTCTTACAAGCAACTTGAATAATAGGCATTTCTTTTAATGCTTCAATAAACCCCTTCTTATTTTCCGTCATAGATTTTCTTTGCCTTAAGACCTGTTAACTTTTCCCAACGATTCTTAATAACCTCAGCATAGACAGGGGACTTTTCCATAAGGTAACATCTACGCTTCATTTTAGTTGCTGCAATAAGGGTTGACCCACTACCACCAAATGGTTCAAGAATGAGATCGTCACGTTTCGTGAGTACTTTGATATACGGTATGAGTATTTCTATTGGTTTGGTGCCAAAGATAATTCCTTGACCAGAAGACTTCTCATCTGATACTTTATACTCAAGAAAATCAGTTGGTTGAATCTTCTTACCTTTCTCATATCCTTCCCAATGAGGTTTACCAGAGGTGGCATACAGTGCAGTTTCATATTCATTCTGAAGTAATGCTTCCTCAGGTTCAGTATTGAAGGTTGTTATATCATGAGAACTTCCCACAATTGCAATATCATGTTTGTTAAAGAATTTATAGTTAGCTGCAAACCCCTGCATTCGGTTCGGCAAATGCCAAACAATCATATTTCTAATCTTCCAATGTTTCTCCATATCGTTCCAGATGATTCGAATATTTTTCCAGTTCTCGTAGACGATGATATGGAAGTCATCTTTTGCAGAGTTCTTGATACTTTTCATCCATAGCTCGGTAAAGTTATCCGGAAGAGAATCAGTTTCAAGGTATCTACGGTCTCGTTTTGCTCCGAATCCAGTAACTGCATCACCTTTCTTTTTCTTACCGTGGAGATAATCAAGAATGTATGGTGGATCGGTCAGGCACATATCTGCTTTCTCTCCGCCCATTAATTTCTCGAATTCTTTCTGAACAGTTGAATCACCACACATAAGGCGTGAACCATTAAGGTCATAGATGTCACCTTTCTTGATATTAATTTTATCAATCTTTAATTTCTTGAGTTCTTTCTCAAGATCAAATTGTTCAGGTGTATCTTCGATAGCAAAAATGTCATCTATTTCTTCACTTGAGAAGCCAACGTTAGTAAGAAATGTTTCATCGAACTCTGCTAGTAAATCCCAATCGAATTCACCAGTATTTTTGTTTAATCGAAGGTTCAGTTCCTTTTCACGTTCCAGTTCTGGAATAGTGAGATATACAACTGGAACTTCAGTAAACCCCATCTCTTTAAGGATGGTTAAACGGAAGTGTCCTCCAATGACAATACCACTTCGCATTGGAGCATTATTGACCAAGAGAGGGTCTACAATACCATACCTAGTAATGCTTTCTTTAAGTTGAACTTCTGCATCTTTACTCCATTTTCTTGGGTTATATTCTGCTGGTTTAAGTGTTTCGATAGAGACGTACTCTATACGCATGTTTTTATCTTTTAGTATTTTTGTCATACATAATCATTACTTATTTAATAATGCTTATGATGGCTTGTTTAAAACAAAACTGAACAGTGTTTGGCTGTTCAGTTTCTGTGAGTTACGGAAAAGCCAATAATAAGCTTCTCCGCTGACGAGACGGAAGGGTTGTTAGCCCATTGATCCATTTTTTTGCAGATTTCTCTACTTTGAATCTTCGACTCTCTTATTCTATCTGCTACCAGTAAGTATCGTCAAGGGGATAAGTATAAGACACCTAACAACACACGTTTTAGTGTCTCATTTGTATCATTTTAGACATCTATATTATTCTTTAGATAATGAAGTTAACTTTAGAATTTGCTATTAAGAAACTACACACTTTGCTTGAAACACATAATCCAGAGACATTTTCTAGTTCGTGGATATTTGAGAAATCGCAACCACTCTACAGATACTTCAGGAAAGAATTCCGTACAGAGAACGGTGATATCGACTGGGATAGAGTAACCCCATTTCTTGAAAGAAAATACCAAAAGCGGTGGACGAGATATAAACAAAAGAGGATTAAGTTTTATGAGAAGCAAGATGAAGTGGATAGAGTGATAAAACAATATCAAGACAGGTTATATCTTTTTGTGATTCATCCAAACAAGAAAGACAGAGAGATCTGTAATCGTATGCTTACATCACTTGTACGATTAAGTCAGAAAGGTAATGTATGTGCCACTCAAGAGCTCATTAAATGGGTTACGTATGTTGTTGATGAATGGATTGATAGATATCCGCAAATCAATAAGTGGAAAGGGTATACTGATGAGGTGACTGATAAGATAACGGGATGTACTTTACGATATCGTTACACAGGATCATTTCTTGGCTATCTTTTTAAGACTCTTGAGTACTCAGCTAGAGGTAAACCTTTAGTGTATTCATTAGATGACAAAATGGGCGATACGGATAAGACAAGAGTCGATTACATAATTATAGAAAATGAGATAGAAAGTACTTATTAATGGTTCTAGACCATTGGGCATCATTATTAGTCTCTATAAAATCCATGAATTCAAATAACCCTTACAGGTATTGATTATGTATGAATGCCTGTAAGTAGTTCAAGAAAGTTCACGCACTCAGAAGTTGTGCATACGATAGAAAGGGAGGGTGACCAGATATCCTCATTTTGTGTCACTAAAAACAGCTAAATAATCCTTATGGTGTCTGATGCTACGTGGTTCACGACCGACTAGGCACACCAGAGTGAGCGCCTTGTTATAAGACAGAGACGCTCCAAAAATAGAAGAATATGGTTCAGTACCGAGAGTGGTTGAAAGATCTCAAAACAAAAAGAGCAGGAATTATTTCCTGCTCTTTTTGTTTGCCTACTTCTCTAAGGTTATTTTCTTATCCTTGATTACTATTTTGTTTTTCAAATTGGCTAGTAACTCTCGCTTCTCATATATTGTCCCTTCTCTTAATAAATACTTTGCGTAGACTCGTATATCAATATCTTGTAGTTTCCCTTCGTTCTTTTCACCAAGCACACTCGCCCTCAGTTTGTTATGTCTCTCTACCTCTCTGTCGATGATGTGTCTTGCGCCAAGTTCATTAATGTCCATTTCATCGATTAGTGTATCTAGTTGGGTTATTAAATTGTCTTCTCGTACGTATGGATTTTTACAATTGTGGTCTTTGTGCCTTGTACAGCAGTAGTAGATGTACCAGTGCACCGTACCGTCACTTATATTCTTTGATTTTTCTTGTGCTGTTACTCCTGATCCGCAAAGTCCACATATCATCATTCGCACAAAGGTGTATTCTTTGAATTTTGATTTTGGTTTCAGTTCTTCATTTATTTTTTCTTGAACTAGTTGAAATACTTGTTGAGTAATAAGTGGGGTATGTTTGCCCTGATACCAATTACCACTACCTCGTGGGTATTCAAACATTCCTGTGTAGAAAGGAGTCTTAAGTAAGTTGTATATCGTACTTAATGCTAAATTTTTATTATGTTTACTTCTAAACTTGATGTCGTCTTTTAACCATCTGTATATTTTTCGCCCACTCCACTTCTCGTATGCCATCTTATCAAACATTTGTTTTATAACTGGTCCACGGTAGGGGTCTACTAGTACCTGACATTCATTTCCATGTACCCTATCATTTAAGTATCCTGTTGGAGCAACTGATGGCCATAGCCCCATTTCTACTCTCGTCTTTAGCCCACGCTTCACATTAATTCCTTTATTGTCATTCTCCAGTTTTGCTTGTGATCCAAGAATCATCAGTAAGAACTTTTCATTTGGATTGTTACTAAACTTCTGCCCATTCGTTCGTATTTCGTGTAGTAGTCCTGAATCCATCAGATCTACTATTTTTCCTAAGTCCCCCGCATTACGACTGATACGGTCCGGTGCCCATGTCAGTATTCCATTGAACTTCTTTTGCTTTATATCTTCTAGGATTTCATTGAATACCGGCCTCATACCTGTCTCTTTTGCGGAATGTGATTCTCGCTTAATTTCCACCACTTCTATTCCTTCCTTTTTGGCTATTTCTAACATCTCTTTAATCTGCGAATCGATACTTAAAATCTGTCGTTCTTCGCTTTCTGTACTCTTACGAGCGTACAGACAGTAAGTTACCTTAACTTCCTCAATAAACCCTTTATCCCTTTGTTTTATGCCCATCATCTCGTTATTTGTTGTTATTTGCATACAACCAATGAATGACGCAACGGGGCGATGAAGTCTAGTCTGACCGAGTAGGTAAATTGACCTTTCTTTATACTTAAAAATGATGTAAAGTAATGTTAAGTTAGCTTTATGCCAACAAACGAAGATAAAAAACTTAAAAACCTTCCTGATATCCTGACACTTCAGCAGGCTTGCGATGTATTGAATTGTCATCCAAACACGCTTCGCAGTTGGGATAACAAAGGTATCCTAAAGGCGATGCGGTTTGGTGCACGTAAAGACCGACGTTATCGCAAAGAGGATATCGTCAAATTTTTGAATAAAAGTAAATAATTTATGAATGAAGAAGAAACACGAAACCGCCATATAAGACCAGCAATTGTAAAAGCTGGATGGACGGATCATCAGATTCGCGAAGAGTACCCATACACGATGGGTCGTATTCATGTGAGCGGTCGTGTTGCTAAACGTGGAGACAAAAAGAAAGTAGATTTTTTACTCGAGTATCGACCAAACCTTCCGCTGGCACTTGTTGAAGCAAAATCTTCACATAAAGATTTAGGTGCTGGTATGCAACAGGCGTTAGCGTATGCAGAAGCTCTCGATATTCCGTTTGTTTTTTCTGCAAATGGAGAAGGCTTCTTGTTCCATGATCGCACGGGTGCATCTCCAACTACAGAGACTGCTCTTACTTCAGAAACATTTCCTTCACCTGATGAACTTTATGATCGTTATCTCAAATGGAAGGGTGAAGCATCCACGATGCGTAGCGTGATTGAAACTCCACTTTATTCTGATGATCCAAATAAGTCTCCACGATACTTCCAAAGAATTGCTATAGATCGCGCAGTGGAAGCTGTGGCACGAGGTGGCAGACGACTCTTGCTCGTGATGGCTACTGGTACTGGAAAAACGTACACCGCTGGTCAGATCATGTGGAGACTATGGAAGTCTGGAAGCGTTAAGCGGGTTCTCTTTCTTGCAGACAGAAATATCTTGGTTGACCAAGCTCGGGTAAATGACCTCAAACATTTTGGCGATGCTCTTACTAAAATTTCTAGGCAAAATTTCAATGACCTCGGCTCGCTCATGTCTCATGAAGTTTTCTTGGGACTCTACCAAGCAATGAGTGGAACGACTGAAGAGGAAAAACTATTTAAAAAACTCCCGAAGAATTTCTTTGATCTCATTGTTGTCGACGAGTGTCATCGTGGTAGTGCATCTGAAGACAGTCAGTGGCATGAAATTCTCGATCACTTTACAGACGCTACACATCTCGGTCTTACAGCAACGCCAAAAGAAACCACTGATACTAGTACTACTCATTACTTCGGGGACGCTATTTACACGTATTCTCTTAAACAAGGAATAGATGATGGTTTCTTAGCTCCGTATAAAGTGTTGCGTGTCCTGCTTGATAACGACATCACAGGATGGAGACCTTCGCCAGGGACATTGGATGATAATGGCAATCTTGTTGAAGACCGTGTCTACGAACTTCGGGATATAAATAAATCTGTTATCTTCCCTCAGCGTGAGAAAGTAATTGCTGAAAAGATTATTGAATATCTTTCTGCCGTTGAAGACCCTTATGCGAAATCAATTGTCTTTTGTCGCACTACCGCACACGCAGAGCGTATGCGCTCAGCGTTAGTAAACGCGGCTGGTGACAGAGCACGAGAAGATATTCACTATGTCATGCGTATCACTGGCGATGATGAGGAAGGTAAAAATCAGCTCGACCGATTCATTGACCCAGAGGAGAAATTCCCAACAATAGTCACAACATCTCAACTTCTTTCAACAGGAGTTGATGCACAAACCTGCAAACTCATTGTGCTTGATAAACCAATCGAGAGTATGACCGAGTTTAAACAAATTATCGGTC
>JAYUCW010000073.1:0-10046 GCA_043740125.1 Minisyncoccota bacterium | reverse complement strand
GGAAGATGAATTAAATGGCAGACCGAGGAAGTGTATTGACTGGCAGTTCCCTAAAGATGTATTCTACAAACTAGTTGCGTTAGATTCTAGAAACTAAGATCTTAAAAGTATATCATTCTTATATATTCTGCATGAAAAACCCACTATGTTATACTAAAAAAACTAACTTTTTTAATTATGGATTCCCCACTATCACCTACAACCCACAACCTACAACCTCTCTACGATCTCATTATCATCGGTGGTGGCCCAGCTGGTTGTGCAGCAGCAGTCTATGCGGCACGTAAACAGCTTAAGACACTTCTTATCGTCAAAGAATGGGGTGGGCAATCCACGGTCTCAGACGACATCCAGAACTGGATAGGTACACCTCATATCTCAGGCGCAAATCTTGCAAAATCTATCCGTGCGCACGTTGAAGAGTACAAAGGTGACATTCTTACTATTTTAGAAACCGAAGTAGCCAAAGTGTCTGGTGTCGATGGTGACTTCACTATAGTAACTACTAAAGGTGAGCAAAAGAGCAAGACAGTACTTATCTCATCAGGCTCTTCCCGTCGTCGATTGGAAGTTCCTGGAGCTGACACTTTAGAACATAAAGGACTCACCTACTGCGCATCGTGTGATGGGCCACTTTTTGGAGGAATGGATGTAGTTGTAGTCGGAGGGGGGAATGCCGGCTTTGAGTCTGCTGCACAACTTCTCGCCTATTGTAAGAGTGTAACCCTACTCTCTCGTAGTGCGCCACGTGCAGATGCTATCACTATCGAAAAGATAAAGAAGAATTCTCATTTCATTCTGATAGAAAATGCTATTCCAACAAAAGTAGAAGGCTCTGTATTTGTAGAATCTATTTCATACAAAGATGAGAGAGGAAATGAAGTCACACTTCCTGTATCAGCAGTATTCGTCGAGATTGGGCAAATCCCTGCCACATCATATGTCGAAGGCCTCCTGGAAATGACTCCAACCAAAAATATTGTGATTAATCCTCGTACGCAAGAAACTTCAGTCACTGGTATCTGGTCCGCCGGTGACTGTACCGATGTACTCTACCACCAAAACAACATCGCAGCAGGAGATGCAGTGAGAGCATTAGAAGACATCTACCTCCATCTACACGCCTAACCTCTATAATCACCTTATCTACTTTGTCGCTACGAAATTTTTTTGGTCGATGTACTCCTTCGTACATCTCTCTCAAAAAATTTCTATGCTTCTCGTATCTAAGGCAATTCTAGAGCTTAGGTGAATATAGAAATTTTTGTGATTTACTATACACAATACAAAAGCACCGCCTACGCGATGCTTTTGTATCTATGCTACCAGCTAATGGCTAATGGCTAATCATTCTGCTATGCTACAAGAATGCAAAAATATCTGTTACTCATCCATAGACTCTGGAAAATATTAAAGCCTTTCCATAAAGACTTCTATCTTCAGCTATGTTCTACTATCGTTCAACAAACAATAACCGTATATGGTATTTACTTGGTAGCGAAAATTCTTGACAGTCTTATCCATAAAAACTTTGAGCAAGCTTTGTCTCTTGTTTTTATCCACCTTGGAGTCATGCTTATAAAAGTTATCATAGGTTACTTCACCGAAATACATGCACAAAATAATATTGGATATGCTGTGCAACAGCATCTTGAAGAATATTCTTTCAAAAAGATATTCAAGTTAAATATCTCTCAGTACACAGAAGACCACTCTGCTATCAAAGAACAGGTAATTAATCGTGGAGAAACTGCTATCGAAACTATTATTTCAACACTTGTTCTTAATGTTATCCCTACGGTAACTCAGATACTATTCGCAGTTATAGCCATGTCATTTTATTCTAAAATTGTTGCACTATGGACTCTTGCAACACTTGTCATTGTTATTTTCTGGAGTAATTACTTTGCAAAATATCACCGACCTTTTATACGGCAGGATATTGAAAACAGTGATAAGCAAAAGAAAATTAGAGCTGAATCATTTCAGCATTTAAGTCTCATTCGTACTCTTGGCGCTGAAGACTTATATCTCACAAAATATCTAGACAATAGACAGGCTATTATGGACTACAAAAAGTTCGTATGGAATAAGTCTGCGCGACACGGACATAAGCGGTATGGATTTTTCAACATCTCAAGGTCAATAAGTACTGTTATCATTGTTTACCTTGCATATATTGGCACTATAACTGTTGGTTCAATTTATGCAATATGGGCGTACATTAATGAAGCAAATAGTCAGATATTTACTATCATCCAGGCAATTCGCCAAATGCCGCTTCGTTTTAGTGAGCTAGAAAAATATCTCAACATCGTAGACAAAGAAGCGTTATTTGATGAACGTGGAGAAACAACAAAACTCTCTGGCGACATCATTATTAAAGATCTAGTGTTTGCATACCCCTATGGGAATATTCCATTATTTAATAATCTCTCCCTTGTCATCCCTCATGGTAAAAAAGTTGCCTTTGTTGGGTCTTCAGGTTCTGGTAAGTCTACAATTGTAAAACTACTACTTCGTATGTACACCTACGATAAAGGCTCGATTACTATTAACGGCATAGAGTTAAAAAATATAGATGGAAAATACCTTCGCGAAAACATAGGATACGTAGAACAACATGTTGATCTTTTTGATGATACCATTAAAGAAAATATTCTTGTTGGCATAAAAAATAAAGATCGCAAAGAAGCAGAAGGAAGACTTGAAGAAGTGGCGAAGCATGCCCGCATCACTGAGTTCTATCATAGACTTGGAGAAGAAAAATTCGACACATTCATCGGTGAACGAGGAGTGAAGTTATCCGGTGGCGAGCGCCAAAGAATAGGTATTGCGCGTGTCATTATCAAGAATCCAGACATTCTTATCTTTGATGAAGCGACAGCATCATTAGATGCTGAGAATGAAGCAAAGGTTATGGAAGCAATTAATGATGTGTCACGTGGTAAGACCTCAATAATTATCGCTCATCGCCTTTCTACCGTACGAGACGCAGATAAGATCATTGTGATGGATAAAGGACGTGTGGTCGGTGAAGGAACTCATGATGAACTTATGACAAATAATTCTTTTTACCAAAACCTCGTTGCACATCAACTACAATAAATATAAAAAAGCCGAGGAATACCCTCGACTTCTTAAGCACATAAAAGTTTCTATGTGCTAATAACCACCACGGTAACTGTTTCTGTAATAGACTCCAGAGATACGTCGATGGTTAGCTTCGTCGCCTTTAGCAATAAGACAACCGATACATAACCCACACTTCCTAACACAGTACCCTGAATCACCAAGCGTCAGACTAGGTCTTTCACTCGCAGCTTTTGGCTTACTTTTTAAACGCAATGACCTTTTAGGTTGACTATTATTTTTATCCTTAACGCCTTTTGCTTTTGCATCCGGTATAAAATTTGGCTTTTTTTGCTAAAGACTTTTGCTGCCCCATAGATGACTCCTTGTTAAATACTTACACAAAAAATGAACTTAGGATTTAATTCTACTAGAACTTTCACAATATTCAAAGTTTAGAAAAGACTTGTCCTATAGGTATTAGAAACTTACAGCAGACTCTTGTAACCCCTCACACCTTCAAATAGAAACTTTCTAAACTTTAGTTTATCAATAAATTTCAATTTTCTACAAAGCTTAAGTAAACAGATCACTAAGATTTTCTTTGTTAATTATTTTTATATTTTGTACCCCTGTTATTTCTTGCAACTTTGTGTAGTTTTTAGATCTTTCTTTTGTATACTTAAATTCAAAAGCATACAAGGCTCCATCTCTCTCTTCTAAATAATCAATTTCTCTTTTTTGATAATCTCGCCAGAAATATTTTCTCATACCAACGTCCCCTTGATTATAATAATTCTTCAATCGCTCTAAGATACACCAGTTTTCAAAAATCCCCCCAGTATCACTTCTGTTTTCAAGATTAGAAAAATTTTTTATGATACTATTTCTGATTCCTAGGTCATAAAAGTAAACTTTAAAGTTACGACTTACTTCATTTCTTTCATTTTTAGTATACGCACGCAATCTAAAAATAACATATGCTTTTTCTAGTAAGTTAATATATTTCTCTACAGTACGGATATTCAACTTTACAACTCGTGCGACTTCATTTAGATTAACTTCGTTGCCAAGCTGGAGCGCCAACATAGTGACAATCTTTTCCAAAGATTCACTTTTTTTAATATGTTCCAATTCTAAAATATCTTTATACAAATATGAGGAAGAAAGGCTGTTAAGCAACTCCTTACTTTCTTCAAAAGATCGATTATAGATATCTGGATACAGGCCATAAATACTTGATCGGTCGAATTCTTTTTTCATATCAATATCACCGAAAGCTTTACCAACTACTTCAAGCACAGAAAAAGGCAACAACTCAAACTCATAAAATCTACCGGTAAGTGGTTCTTTTATCTTATTTGCCAAATCAAAACTAGCTGATCCTGTAGCAATGATCTGCATACTTGTATTATTATCAACTAAGAGCTTTAATTTAAGGCCTATATTTTCTATTCTTTGTGCTTCATCTAAAATAACAAGATCATAGTTACCAATACTTTTTTGCAATGAATCATAATCTTCATACACAAGTGCCTCTCGAACTACTTTATCATCACAAGAGTAGTATCTTACTTTTTTTTGCTTGTTATTATTTTCAAAATCATGAATAATACTTTTAACTAAAGTTGTTTTCCCTGACTGTCTTGGTCCATAAATAATAACAACTTTTCCTTTAAATAGCTTTTTTTCTACAATTTTTTTAATGAATCTTTGTATCATAATACAATAATTATATTAAATGATTGCACTTAAGTCAAGTTTTTCTTAAAAATAGCAAATTGCAGATTGTCCTAGAACAGTCCAGAAAGTATGTAGAGTTCTTATAAAACAAGCCTAAAATTCTGTTTCTTTTTAAAAATCTTTCTAATTTATGCAAATTTGAGATAAAAACTTGACAAAACTCTCTCTCTGCTATTATATACAATAGGATTGACACTCCGTCAATACCGTTCCTTCCAAACCTTAGGAGTTCCCTATGAAAAAACTTTCCGCCATTGCAGCTTTTTCCATTGTCGCTGCCTTGCTTTCATCCAACGCAAGCATCGCCAAAACAGCTCCTAAAAAAATCACTCCGAGAGTACCCTTAGTACTCTGTGTGAATGATACCACTCAAGCCATCGAACCAGATGGGGTCTTTGTTCTCCTTGATGAAAAAGCAGAGCCTATCCCTTGTAATGTAGCTTTTTATCAAGGTGACCCCCTTCACGTTCCGAAAGAAACTCGAATCACTCTCCAAAATGGAACTGTTGTCAAAAATAATGAGATTTTTGGTAGCTGGCTATGGGTCTTTGTCAAAAACAAATAACTCCGATCTACGCTGTGAGCCACTTTAGCCCCTAGAACCAATCATGGAACTAGGGGCTTTGTTATTCTTAGATCAGAGTCTTCTTTTTCTTAACAAGTAACACCCTAACTATAAACTCTTTCTTCACAAACCTCTCTTACTTTTTTCTACTTTATTTTTTCTTCCCTGGCAATTTTGCAACTGATAATGCAAAACTCAACCACTCTTCTCTTTTTTCTTTATCTTCATATATCTCTTGAGGTACATAAAAATAGTTCATATACTGTTTCTTACCTTCTTTAGATTTATTTACGGCCAAGCCGCGAGGTCTACTGACTCGAAACTTTTTAGATCCATGTACTAGATACCATTCTTCTGTATCTTTTGAACCCTTTAACCACAACCCTTCGTCTTCTACAATCGCGAAGGTTTTGCCTTCGTAATAGAGTACATGCGCACACATCATTTGGTGCGCAATAATTGGCTCACTTTCGCTAAATATAGCCTACAAGATATAGTCGAGAAATAGAGTGGACTTCATGTTCTTCATTGTAACAAATTATTCATTCACGGATACACAAGGTTATAGGTGATAGGTTGTAGTACCATAAGTAACAACCCCTCAACAACCTACCACCTACAACCCATAACCTGCTTCTGGTATACTATTAGACAATGTCCTCTCTCCTCTCTCGTCTTAAAAAAGCAATCGGCCCAGGCGTTATCACTGGCATTGCAGATGACGATCCGTCTGGTATCGCAACGTATGCTCAAACAGGAGCGTTGTTCGGATTGAGCCAGGTATGGCTTGCCTTTTACTCACTTCCTTTTATGATTGCAGTACAAGAAATGTGTGCTCGTATTGGCATGGTAACAGGAAAAGGTATCGCTGGAGTCATAAAAGCACATTACCCAAAATATGTCCTTGTTATCGCAGTCCTCCTTTTAGGTGTTGCAAATATCATTAATATTGGAGCTGACTTAGGAGCGATGGGGGCTGCTACGAGCCTTATATCCCCTTTTACTTTTGGGTTATCTCTTATTTTTATTACGGCGTTTACGCTTGTTACTATTATTGTACTTCCATATCGCTTGTATGTAAAAATTCTTAAGTATTTTGCAGCAACCGTACTCTCCTATGTCGTTGCAGCATTCTTCATCTCACACAATTGGAAAGATGTAACTCTTTCACTTCTTATCCCTCACATAGAATGGAATAGTGCTTTTCTTCTTAACATCACCGCATTTCTAGGAACAACCATATCTCCTTATCTTTTCTTTTGGCAAGCAGATGAAGAAGTCGAAGAAGAGATAGACAAGAAAGAGATTATTGCTTTCGGTAAAGGCACCCCTAAGGTGACAAAGAACGATCTCCATCAGATGCGAGCAGACACAATCACAGGTATGTTCCTCTCTAATCTTGTTGCATTCTTTATTATTATTACAGCCTCAGAAACAATTGGGAAGGACAGTAATCATAGTATTGGTTCGGCTATAGAACTTGCAGAGGCACTCCGCCCGCTTGCAGGAGACTTTGCAGTATATCTCTTTGCGTTTGGTATCTTAGGTACAGGACTGCTCGCCATCCCTGTACTTGCTGGATCACTTTCCTATGCAGTTGGAGAAATGTTTGGAATAAAGATTGGTCTTGGGAAAACATTCAAGGAAGCAGTTGGTTTCTACTCTATTATTATTATTGCAACTCTTACAGGCGTTATTCTTAACTTCACTAATATTAACCCAATTACTATGCTCTACTATGCAGCAGTGACCAATGGCATACTCGCAGCACCACTGCTTGTTATCATTCTTTTTATTGCAAATAATAAAAAAATTCTTCACGAAAAAGTAAATGGCATCTACTCGAATATCTTAGGTATCAGCATTACTATTGTCATGACCCTTGTCTCTTTGTTCACGATAGAGTCACTTATCCGTTAAAACAAAATATTTCTTTCGTAAAGAATAACCTATAGAAGAATATTTTTAAAAATAACAACTTTTCTATATCAACTTTTGATATATATCACATGTGATATACTTTTACTA
The DNA here is from genome assembly GCA_043740125.1 of Minisyncoccota bacterium. Taxonomy (GTDB): domain Bacteria; phylum Patescibacteriota; class Minisyncoccia; order Phycocordibacterales; family UBA5272; genus UBA11704. Next base: position 2,638 of record JAYUCW010000073.1, on the reverse strand, counting down.
TATGGAACCAAATGATCAAGAGAAAATTGGGCTTTTTATCAAAAAATTACGAGATGAAAAAGGGATGACTCAGGGTGAGTTCGCCAAGAAGCTAAAGACTTCCCAGTCAGCGGTAGCTCGCATTGAAAGTGGTAATCAAAACGTCACCATTGAGCAACTCATGAAAATGAGTGAGGTTCTTAAGCATAATATTGTGAGTATTCAAGATACAATTGACTTCAAAGTAGAAGGTGGAGGGAAACTACATGGGACGATAGTAACGAACACCTCTAAAAACGGAGCGATTAACATGATGGTTGCTTCTCTTGTTAATTCTGGTACAACGACACTCCGAGACATTCCTCATATCGAGGAAGTATATAGATACAAAGAACTTCTTGAGAGTGTCGGAGTAAAAATTAGATGGATATATGATGACACAGCTCTTGAGATAACTCCCCCTAAGAAACTTTCTTTTTCAAAAATAAATAAAGCTGTCGCAGAAAAAATACGATCATTCACCTTTGCTGGAGCATTCATTCATTTTAGTGACTCATTTACTCTTCCTCATTCAGGCGGCTGTAAAATGGGTGAGCGGACCGTAGCTTCTCATAAATATGCTCTTGATTATCTTGGGGTGAATGTCGAAACAAAATCAGACCACTACGTTATTAGTTACAAAAAACTTACTTCTGGAGTAATTCCACTGTATGAATCATCAGATACTGGTGCTATCACTGCTATTATCGCCGCATCCAAAATTGAAGGAACTACGGTGATAAAATTCGCTCCACCTAACTACCAAGTGCAAGATGTATGCTTTTTACTTGAATCGTTTGGCATAAAAATTGAAGGTATAGGAACAACAACACTCACTATTCATGGTAAAAAAGAAATCAACTGTGCTGTAGAACATTACAATAGTGAAGATCCGATTGAAAGTATGTTTTTCCTCTCTGCAGGAATTGTGACAAAATCAAAGCTCACAGTTGCACGGTGTCCAATAGAATTCCTTACTCTTGAGATGGAAAAATTAAAAAGAATGGGATTAATCTACAAGCAAGGAGATGAGTACCTCGCGAAAAATCATAGGACCCCGCTTGTTGATATCACTGTGTTTGCTTCAAACCTTGTAGCTCCGCATGATAAAATCCATACCCAACCTTTCCCAGGTATTAATAACGACAACCTTCCTTTCTTTGTGCCAATATGCTGTTTTGCAGAAGGACAAACTCTTATTCATGATTGGACATGGGAGAATCGTGCAATCTACTTTACTGAACTCAATCGTCTTGGCGCTGACATCAAGCTTCTTGATCCGCACCGAGCATTCGTCACAGGAGTAAAAAAGCTCCGTGGTGCGCAAATTGTCTCCCCACCCGCACTTCGTCCAACAGCTATTATTCTCATTGCAATGCTTGCAGCAGAAGGTGAATCTCATCTTCGTAACGTCTACTCCATTAAGCGCGGGTATGCAGATATCGCAGAGAGACTAAATAGTCTTGGAGCGAAGATTACGGTACTGCGTGGATTGTAGAGGAAAGTGTACTCCAGAAAATGCGAATGCAATACAAAAGTGACCTCCTTTGGAGGTCACTTTTGTATATTCTTGTATTGTATTACAAGCTACAGTCTACAGTCTACAGTCTAAAAGCTACAGTCTATTCCAACACCGTCCTCCCCTCTTTTTTCCTCATACCTTTCGTTGGGAAAGCAATGTAGAACGTTGTTACTTTTCCGATCTCTGACTCAAACCAGATATCACCATCAACTTCTGGTAAGTTCATAACTGTTTTTGCAATATAAAGCCCAAGACCAGAATCTGATCCAGGAGAATCTTCTGCATTACTACCTCTATACATTCTTCCAAAAATGTGTGACTGATCATCAACAGGGATACCAAGCCCAGTATCTTTCACAGAGACAATAACACTATCATCTGGAATCAAATATCCTCCGACATCACTACCTTTTTTTGCAAAAAATGTAGTGATGAGTATCTTACTCTCAGACAAAGAAAAAGCAATTGCATTTGTAAGTGGTTGTCGAAGAACAAGAGCACATACATGCTTATCAAGCATCATAAGCGGAATATCTCCATTTTTTTCTTCTATGATTTCAATCTGCTTTTTTGAAGCCAGTTCGTTAACTGAAGATATAGCAGAAGTTACAAAATCTGTAAGAATGAATTCTTGGGGAGAAATACCAAACGTATCCAAATCTAATCTGGATACGTTAAGTAATGATCTTATAAGGTCTATAGCACGCTGATTGCTAGTTTCTATAACTCTAAGATATTTCTTTTGCTCTTCATTAAGAGAGCCAGCATCTTCATCGAGTAGTATTTCTGTATACCACTTAATAATAGATAGAGGGCTCCTTAACTCATGAGATGAAATAGCGACGAAATCATCCTTTCGTAGTAAGGAAGCTTGAGATTTTTTCTTATGATGAAACCAAGCAATCATAGATTGTGACTATCGTGTTACAGAAATAGTTGCTCCACTTTCTGGGAATTGAGCAGAAACTGTGATGCGACCAGTTGAGTTTCTAGAAACTGTGTACCCTGCACCATTAGCATTTGTCTTCTGTGGCTCATCAGGAATAGCAGTAACATACTTTCCATTAATTGTAAGAACTGAAAGATCTACAAGACCAG
>JAYUCW010000072.1:0-10276 GCA_043740125.1 Minisyncoccota bacterium | reverse complement strand
ATTCTTCTTCGTTACATAGAGTCCTCCTTCTTCTACCTTCTCGAGAGTTTCGAGTTTTTCTTCTTGACGTTCCTTAGTTCGTTCGTAACGATAAATGATGTAAGCCTTAGCGACGTCGAAAAATCCAGCACCCATAATATGCTTTTCTACGAGGTCTTGGGTGTGCTCAACTGTTGGAACATACCCCTCACGAGTGAGCGCCTCAAGTTCAAGTTCTTTGGCAACAAGTTCAGAGATATGCTTAGCAACTGGTGCTTTCTCTTCTCGTGTCACCTGAACAAAAGCTTTCTTAACAGCTCTCTCAATCTTCTCTGCATCAAATGCTACCATCTCTCCATTACGCTTCTTAATTATTTGTAGAATAGCCATACAATCTCTAAATTTTTACATCATTTGTTAATATATAGATTGTACCTTCTATTAACTAAAAGCCATGATTTTTGTCCTTCATTGTGATGTCAAGAGTAACTCTTGACACTCTGTAACTCATGCTATTTTGGAAGCTTGTTACGTAAGGTCTTGTGATAAGCAATAGCGAAACGATGCGCTTCAGCATTGGCTAAAAGTATATCCTTTTTATGGTAATCCACATGTACTTTATCTCCAAGAATGTCTTTTGGTTTATGTCGTTCGTCCTTAACAACTGACACACACGGAATAAGAAGAGAAAGAGATGCGAGTACTTTTTCTGCAGTTTGTTTATGCCCTAATCCTCCATCAATAACCAAAAGATCTGGATAACGCCACTCCTTGTGGGCAAAACGACGAAGTACTATCTGGCGTAATCCCTCATAATCATCATTCACATTCTCTTCTAATTTAAACTTCCGATACTCACTTTTCTCGATATGTCCACCGTCGATAACCACCATTACCCCCACACGAGATGTCCCTGAGATATGGGCTGCATCGTATGCTTCAATACGGAAACTCTTATCCTTAAAAGACAAGATTCTATCCTCCTTGATTAAACTTATGTCTTTTATATGATCAAGTGCAAATAATGTATTCCTAGCTATAGCTGCTTTTTCAAAGAGTTGTCCTTGAGCATACTCCTTCATGTCTTTTTCAAGCGAGGATTTTATTTCTGTCTTTTTACCATCGAAGAGCCTCCTGATATTATTAATGTTTTTTGCATAGTCTTCTTGAGATATTTGTCCGATACAAACTCCTGGACAAAGTTTTATTTGTGCGTTAAAACATTGTCCTGATGATTTTACATCCTTCGCCTGCTGGCTACGGATGTCTTCGTCGCTCTTCGCTCCTTGATCTACTTCACAAGTATCACGGTATGGAAACATCTTTCTAATTATCTTCATTGCAATACGTAACTGTGGAAGTGAAGCGAAAGGTCCATACACGTATGCCACATCTTTTTTACTAAACTTCTTTTCATAATCTCTAATTCTCATCGTAAGAACTCTTGGAAATTTTTCTTTAGTAATAACAACACAGGTGAAGCTTTTGTCATCTTTTTCTTTGACGTTGTAGACGGGATTAGTATCTTTAATTAACTTACTTTCGAGTAAAAGCGCTTCTAAGACACTCTCTGTTTCTTGGTAGGTAACCGTGCTTGCAATTGTTACCATACTCACCAAGCGAAGCCCTCTTGCTTTCATAAGGTCTGGATTAAAATAACTCCGCACGCGATCTTGCAGGGATGTTGCTTTACCTATGTATAAAATACCTCCTTCCTCGTCACGAAAAAAATATACCCCAGGGGTATCAGGTAATCCACATTTTGTAAGATCTTGCTTTTTCATTGAATCTATTGTATAGTAAATATTCGACTTTGCAACTTGCCTATTCAATAAAAGTGTAGTGTAAGCATTGTTTTTTCGAAACCAAAAAACCAACCACCTGAGGATGATACATGTTTAACGAAAATAGCAGGAACAATCCTGCCACAGAAAACTCTTTTAGTAGCGAGACAAAAAATAAATCTAACCTAATAATCTTTAACTTTCAGCGAATGGTAAACAATTCGATGATTGCAAAGTTACGGTCACCTGGGAAAGTAGAAATACCTGCTCGAACAATTTCAACTGAAATTCCCTTTTCAGTTGTCGGAAGGAAGTTAAAGCAAGGAGAAGATCCACTGCTAATAAACATCTTACGTCTCTTGAATGGATGTTGCAGACTTACTGAGGTTAGTATGGAAATTAACGACCAAAAACAAAACCTTGTCCTTGTATCAACTGTGATGCATGGACAAACTCCAAGCTTGTTACTTCCAGTAACAACAAATGCTAGCAAAAAAAAGCTGATGATCTCCATCAAAAGAAATCATTTGCAAACATTTCTGCTTTCAGCAGGAATAATGAACAAATAAAATAATTCTTCATTACCCTCACATAATGTCCAGTCGTTTCGACTGGACATTTTTTTATTATCAGTAACTGCTTTATACTATGTGAAGATTTTAATGAACCTCCTTGGACTGACACAACAAGATATTATTCGCGAACGAATAAAAAATTGACATACTAATATAGTTAGTGTATTATAATTAAGTGCGTCAAGCTCTTTGATTTAGTTTACATTTAAGGAAATCCCACATGAATATGCAAATAAAGATTCTCTCAGCGGTTGCTGTGGGGATACTTTTCCTTTTCGCGATTGTTTTTCGTTACTACCAAAAACGAGGCTTCTGGTACCCATTTCGAGATTGGAGACATGTCGATCGATACAGTGATATTGGTCCGAAGGCGTTGGAAGTTCGCCAAAAATACAAAGAACTACAAGAAATACTCAAAACTAAAGGTACATTTTCTCTAGTGGAAACGTCTCTTTACGACTGGCAAATTCTTTTGTTGGTCTTACGTGGACTACAAAAAAAGTGTAGCCAATCGTCAAAAAATGTAAAAGCAAAACGTGAGTACGCAGAATTCCAAGGTATGATCCTCGAGATACTCAAAGCTAAGATTGAACTCTCTTGGAAAATAAGTACAAATTATTTCATCCTTCATCAACGTGCCATTTGGCAATTGTCTTGCAAAGTATTCCCACAAGAGATGCTTGTCGAGCTTCTAGAGAAAGAAGCTACTAATATTCTTACTCTTACCAACAAAGAATTAGCAACTGAATGTGCAAGAATGTTTGTTTTGTTCTATGATTCGAAAAAGCATTCAATCAATGGGCTTTTTCCTGAGTGTGACGAAATAGTTGAAACACTTAGGGTTAGCTTTCTTAAAATGAAACCTTCAAATTCCACAACATCGAATTCAACCTGCAATATAGTGGGCACTTCGCCTAAATTTGATCCTCGTCAACTCCGAGGAAGGAAGAACTCTCTGAAAGATCAGAGAAAAGAGGGGCCTCCGTGCACTGAACTTGATAGACCAAGTATGTTCAAAGCTGGTCATTCATTTGGAACCTAAAAACCCAGCCAAAAGCCCTCATTCGAGGGCTTTTTTATTTCGCCATGCTAACCCCTATTCAGACTTACTTTTGGCTTTTTTCAAAACCTTTTTTAGATACTGCCCTGTGTAGCTGTTTGGATTAGTGGCCACCTGTTCAGGAGTGCCTGTTGCCACTATTTTACCACCACCTACCCCACCTTCTGGACCAATATCAATAACATGATCAGCACACTTAATGATGTCCAAGTTGTGCTCAATTAACACAACAGTATTCCCTTTATCAACTAACTTATTCAAAATATCCATAAGGCGTGCAATATCTTCATAGTGAAGCCCTATGGACGGTTCATCAAGAAGATATATTGTCTTCTCGACGTGAGGCCTGTAGAGCTCAGAAGAAATCTTCACACGCTGCGCTTCCCCTCCTGAGAGAGTTGTTGCGGATTGCCCGAGTTCAAGATAATCAAGTCCAACATCAGAAAGAGACTTGATGCGATCATACACTGCAGGAATATCATAAAAGAATGTGAGAGCTTCTTCTACCGTCATACAAAGTACATCGTAGATACTCTTTCCTTTCCATTTCACTTCAAGCGTTTCTTTCATGAATCTCTTACCGAGACACACATCACACTGTACATATACCGTTGGTAAGAAGTGCATCTCAACAGCAATCTCCCCATTTCCTTGACATGCTTCACATCTGCCACCTTTTACATTAAAAGAAAATCTCGATGGCTTCCACCCTCTGATACGTGCCTCTTCCGACTCTGCAAAGAGGTCACGAATATGCGTCCATGAACCAGTATACGTGGCCGGATTAGATCTCGGTGTGCGTCCAATAGCTGACTGATCAATGAGTACCACACGAGATACATACTCAGTCCCAGTGAACGTCTCGCAGTTAAAAATCTTCACAGTACGGTGACGTCGCTCAAGTCTCGCAAGAAGATTCTTATTAAGAATCTCATACATAAATGAGCTCTTTCCTGATCCAGAAACTCCCGTGATCACGTTCATGCGACCAAGAGGGATGTTCGCACTTAAATTTTTGATATTAAAAACATTACCACCAGTAACTCGTAGTGTTCCTTTGTCAGTCTGACGACGCACTGGCACGGGGATAGACTTTTCCCCACGAAGATACGAAAGTGTGAGACTGCCAGACTTATTCTTCGGAGCAGTCAAAAGCTCATCAAGATACCCAGCCACCACAACCTCTCCACCGTGCACTCCAGCCTTCGGACCAATATCCACAATATAATCAGATGCAAATATAGTGTCTTCATCATGTTCGACGATGATGATAGTATTACCGATATCCCGAAGGTGGGTAAGTGTTTTAATAAGACGCTCATTATCACGCTGATGAAGACCGATAGTTGGCTCATCCAACACATAGAGTGCCCCCACAAGCTGACTTCCAAGCTGAGAAGCAAGTCTAATACGCTGTGCTTCACCACCTGATAATGTATCTGCTTTTCTATTCAGTGCCAAGTAGTCAAGTCCAACATTAAGCATAAACTCTAATCGTGACTCGATTTCTTTTATCACCACAGATGCAATCTCCTGATCTTTTTTTGAAAGTGGAAGTCGTTTAAAATAGTCACACGCATCTTTAATAGAAAGTGCAGTAATATCCACGATGTTAATTTTCTCCGTATCATCCAAGTACACATGAAGTGCTTCTGGTCGAAGACGTTTACCATGACACACATCACATTCATCAAGTCCTCCAAAATATTTTGTACCCAAGCCATTACATGATGGACATGCTCCATATGGTGAGTTAAAAGAGAAAAGTCTCGGCTCGATTTCAGGAAATGAAAATCCACAGGATGCACAGGAGAATTTATTACTCATAATTGTCTTTTCTCCGAGAATTTCTACTTCAAGTAATCCTTCTGACTCATGAAGCGCCCGTTCAATAGCTTCAGAAAGCCTTGCTAGGGCGTCTTTTTCTGTTGCTTTGTTACGAAGTTCATCGAGCGCTATAGAATCCACCACAATAGAAATTTCATGCTTTTTGGTCTTTGAAAGAATGATCTGCTCTCGGAGACTTTTACGCTCGCCGTCGATCACTGCTTCTGTATACCCCTTCCCGAGCATGTCATAGAGCATCTGGTAATGCTCCCCTTTCCTCCCTCGCACAAGTGGACTCATAATATGAATTTCAGCGTGAGAAAATTCTACTCCCATCATTTCTGATTTTATTTTTTTATAGTCAACAGATTTTACTTTATCCAAAATGAAATGCAAAATTTCTTCATTTGTGAGCTTTTGAATTTTTGCACCACATTCCACACAATACGGCTTACCTACTCGTGCATAGAGCACACGGAGGTAATCGTATATCTCAGTAATGGTTGCAACAGTTGAACGGGGATTACGTCCAGCAGACTTTTGGTCTATAGAAATAGCAGGAGAAAGGCCGACGATTTCATCCACGTCTGGCTTTTGTAATTGTGTAAGGAATTGTCTTGCGTACGCAGAAAGTGATTCTACATAACGTCGCTGCCCTTCTGCAAAGATGGTATCAAAAGCAAGTGAGCTTTTCCCTGATCCTGAAAGTCCTGTGAACACAATCATCTTATGGCGTGGCATCTCCACCGTAATATTCTTAAGGTTGTGAGTTCGTGCACCACGCACGATTATTTTTTCAATGTGTTCAATTTTAGGCATACTTCTCAAGGGGTTAGGTTTTAGACAATAGATTTTATTCGAAAAAATTAAACGAATAAAGTAATCTAGTTACGTCGAAACTTGCTAGTTCTTGTGTCTCTAGACGAGACACTGCGAAGCGAATTGAAGCTTTTTTGTAACGAGCGCGTTGCTTGCAAAACACTTCAATTCGGACGCGATTTTTACGCTTAAAAATCGACAAGTCAATTAGCCGATTATACCATAATTGACAACATAATTCAAAAGCGGTAGAGTAAGCTTTGTCATAGTTCCTTTACCAACAGGAGAAAATCATGCCCACCATTAAATGGAATATCGGCGACACCTTTCAAGTTCTTTCAAGGGAAAACAGAGCTGATACCTTAGATGTTGAAATCTATGGTATATTTGTAAAAAGTGGTTCAATAATTATCTTCAAAAGAAGAGAATTAGCACCTCTAGACAAGGGTTGTGTAGAATCTGCCCGTGTAGACTTTGAAGGCAAATGGGTGGTGAAAAATATCCCCCAAAAAGCAAGAGATGGTTACCATAGTGATGATGGCGCTGACAGTGATGCTGTTCCTTTAGATCTTTACAGCCAATGGATACCAGAAGAAGTCTCTGCAATTTTTTCTGCGATTCAAATGACACTTGGAACTTACGAAGCAATATAAATACCACTACCACAATTGAGTCTAAATCGCCCACAACACAACGGGCGATTTTTTTATTTCCAAACTAAGTAATAACAAAGAATTTTGTATTGCATTCGCACCCACCACTCCAAGCTTTTTCTTTAGAAAGCCTTGCGGAGGCGGGTAGCCGAGTAGAGTTGCTTTTCCAACAGGGAAAGATAGGTGTTCATTTCGGTGAAAAAGCTAAATTTAAGGAAATGATAATCTATTTACGTCGAAACTTGCTAGTTTCTACGCGATTTTTACGCTTAAAAATCGAAAAGAAAAAGGAGATTGACTATGTGTTACGCATTCATCATCTTTTTATACACTTCCACAAGAGCTCGCGTGTCAGCGAGAGCGGTATGAGCTTTCGTATTCTCCACCTTCAATAATTCACACAAATAACGAAGGGAGAACTTATCTGCTTGTGGTGCATCATAGAGCCTGGCGAACGCCATAGAGATAGTATCTAACTTGGCATAATGCATACGACTATCCACTCCCGTTTCTTCAAAGGCCTTCTGTATAAATCCATAGTCAAACACAAGATTATGTGACACGAAGCTACAGCTTTCAGTCTTTTTAGCAAACTCTTGCATTGCTTTTTTTCTATCAACTGCGAACATCCAGTCAACTTCGTTATAGCCGTTAACTCGTAAGGCTGCTTCTTCTGCACGCTCCATATGTTCTGGTTTTATTTTCCACTCACATTCTTCGATGATCTCAATCTTAGGACCCCGTCCCTCACGAGGTGTCTGCTTGACGATAATTACCGCAAGTTCAATAATTTCGTGAACATTTGGATCTGTTCCTGTCGTTTCGGTATCAATGAATGCGAGGTTGTGGGATTTCATGTGGGCAGTTGTTAGTGACTAGTTACTAGTGGTTAGTGGTTAGTGGTTAGTGGTTAGTTAAAGAAGTGTAAAGGAGATTCTTTGTATGTGCAAGTATTTGCTTGAATGTATTTAGCTAAAAGCTACAAGCTAATGGCTACAAGCTGTCACTTGAGGTATTTCCTAATATTTCTCTTGTGCTCGTCGAACGTTTTTGCATAATACATATTCCCATCGTTACCTGTAATGTAAAAAAGATATGGTGTAATTGTTGGATGAAGAGCTGCGTCTATCGCGGTTAGTCCTGGGTTATTAATGGGAACACTAGGTAGCCCTTTATGTTTATAAGTCTCCTTGGCAGCATCTACCTGAAGAGGCATACCTTGTGACAGGCGTGTGAGTAAAATTCCTGCAACTATTTTCATATCAGCTTGTGACTTTGCTTCACCTTCTAAAATGGAAGCCAGGACAAGTACATCATTTTCATTTTTTAGTGGTGGAGAAATTGTAGCAACAATACTGAGGGTTGCAATCTTTTTTGTGAATGTACTCACCATAAGTTTAACTACATCTTCAGCAGAATAAGATGGCAAAAGGAAGTAGGTTGATGGAAATAATTTCCCATCAGCGTGATATTTTGAAATCATTTCATTAAACATAGTAGCAGGCACTGAAGGTAAAGTTTTTGTGATAATCGAAGCAATTTCAAATGAAGTACTTCCTTCAGGAATAGTGACAGCTAGGAGAGGAGATGTTGGTCTGCCTTCTACAAAGGTGGTTATAACCCCAAACAATGATAGTGGTGTGTTAAAAACATAGCCACCAAGCTGAATATTTCTATCTTTCCCTAAAAAGGAAATCCCTGCTCGAAAAAAAAGTGGGGAGGAGATAAATTTCTCTTGCTCTAGTCTCTTACTAATACTTTTTAGACTCTCATTTTCATTAATTACAAAATTTTTACCAACAGGAAAATAATTCGGAACAGAAAAGAGCTGTTGATAAAAATATGAGCCCCCCATAAGAGCTACGACAATGATAACTCCTAACCCTGTATAATTTTTTGTGTCCCGCATACTCATTTTTTTTATAAAGGAAGATTAACTGGCGCAATCCCCTTAGTACTATCAATACGAGGAAGTGTAGGAGTGCCCGCAACAGCACCTGGTAAATGCCATAACGTAGCTATTTCTTCAAGATTAAGTGTGAATACCACATCCTCAGAACTTGGATGTTCAAATGGGTGAAAAATTGCCTCGAAAATCATTCTAAATAATTTCCTATTCTTCATGCTCGAAGACCAGAAAAATCTATCTTCTTGTTCATCGAGAGATTTTCTCTCTGGAATATGTGGGAAGAATGCCTCTCGCTCAACATATGCCTCAAAGCATTCTTCTGCTCGCCAATTGACTCGTCGCTCGCCTTGCTTTTGCCACGGATAATCATAGGGGTCAGTAATTTTGGTAGGAATTAATTTATTCCAACCAGAAAATAACTTTGTAAATGAAAGTGTCGTCGCAATATGCCCAATATTAAAATTTTCTTTTTTAGCAATATAGAGTATACGAACAGCAGCCGCTGCAAGAGGCTTACTGAATTTTTTATTAATAGTTTCAAGTGTATCTTTGTCCTCTTGTGAAAGTTTTATTTCATCTTTTGTTAATGCTCGAATGTCATCTTCTCCATCTTTAAAACCATACAGTATATCTTGTTCTTCCATGACATCTTTTCCATCAACTGAATCTATTTTCTTCATCTTTGTTTTTTTATTTCCGTACTCATCATACACAACATCCCCTTTCTTAATGTACCCTGCATTTTTAATTTGTTTTTTCTTTTCGTCTGCCATCTGTCTTAGGTTCACATGCTCATGTTCTTGTTCATTAACATATAACTTTGGCATTTTCTTGCCGTTATAGACAGACTCATCCTGGATAAGGACTTGGTACCACATGTGTTCCCCTTTTCCAAGGCTGCCCATCGCTTCTAAAATTTGAGTTATTGGATCAGTTTTAAATTCTTCTTTTGGATCTTTATCAAGACCATAGTCAACATATGTCTTAATCGGCAAAAAATCAGCACTCATCTCATATGTATCATTTTGACCATCTTTTTTAATAGGATATGGAGCACCTGTAGCTTTATTCCAAGGTTTCCATTTTTCACCTGTTCTGTAGTTCATTCCCCATAATTTCACATCATTTGAAAGGTGGTGAAAGTGAATAAGCTTGGTATAGTCTTCTGCTTCGATGATTTCAATCTCAGGATACTGCGCATAAAAGTTAGTCTCCATGAGTGTTCTAAATTTTCTTTGTACTCGAATATAAAAATGAATAACTCCTTCAATAGAAGCGATTTCAAGAGAGCCATAGTGAGGAAGTTTCCCTTCGAAATTTCGTGCGTACACCGTACTTGCTCCTGCAGATTGTAAAAATCCCGTAATCGCAACTTCTGTCGCAAGTGGACTCTTGGTGATCTCACGCGGTAGTTTTACTTCAAGCATTATCCAATTCAAAGATGCAAGATATCTTTGGTTAATATACATCATCCAAAATCTCCATGACCATGCACATACAAGGAGGAACACACAAAAATAAAGAATAGATAGTGCTATATCAATAAGAAATTGCATGAGAAAAGTATAACATGGACAGACTGTAGACTGTAGACTGTAGACTGTAGACTGTAGACTGTAGACTGTAGACTGTAGACTGTAGACTGTAGACTGTAGACTGTAGACTGTAGA
>JAYUCW010000071.1:0-26361 GCA_043740125.1 Minisyncoccota bacterium | reverse complement strand
GGTTCATTATGTTTATAAGGAGACAGTATGAGATTATTTTTTCTTCTTGGTGCTGACGATCCGGAGATGGTAGGGATTGTTGCACTTCTCGTTAAGAGCAAGCAAACTTTTGCGTATGCAACATATCAGGGTTCAAGAGTTAACCCTGGGAATGCGTACGAAGCCGAAGAGATTGATGTACCGGTTGGCGCAACTCTTGTGTATGTGGAGTGTGCACGTAAAGCTTACTCTTTAGAAACGAAAGTAATTGTTGTTGACCATCATCGAAAAGGTGATCCTGGTTTTGGTTTTCCTCCAGAGAACTTTTGGGAAGCAAGTTCAATCGGACAAATTTATTCTTTACTCAAGCTGGGTCAACCAACCAAAGAGCACATTATTCTTGCGGCAACAGATCACTGTATGGTTGCTGCACGTCAAGGGAAGTGCCCAGGCGTACTCCCAGAAGAAGTTAAAACACTTCGTATGAAAAATACCGCTCATGCACATGGTGTCGATGTGGCACATGTCGCAGGAGTTGTTTTTTTGATGCAGAGGCAACTCAAAGTAGCTCAAACATTGATGATGTGTGATCAGGAAGTTGTTGACCTCAGAGGAGTACAAATTGGTATTGGGTATTCACTAGAATACTTTTCAGTACAAGAAGCCTTGGCTGATTTGAACTTGGTTGCTCTTCTTCTGACAAAACATAGAGTTGACAGCCTTGAAAGAATTATTATTTGTGGAGCGGCGAGCCCAGAGACGATTGCTTACTTCATTGCTATATGGGCTCCCAAGCAAGGTCTTACTTCAATTTATGGAGTACCGTCTCGAGGGTATGCTGGCGGGTATAAACCTAAGAGTTAATCCTAAGATCTGCTTCGTGCAGGTCTTTTTTTTCATGCTATAATCATCATTATGTCATTCACAGAACTTGATCTTGATAATCTTTCAAAGCTTGCACGTATTGATATTTTGCCCGATGAAAAGCAAAAGATGCTTGTAGATATGCAGGCAATTTTGGGCTATATTTCAGAAATTAATGAAGTAGAAGGGGAGCTTTTACGCGGAAAAGAAGATGTTGTTAATGTAGTACGAGAGGATGTTGTAACACACCTAACAGGATCAAATACTGCCGCAATCTTAGGTGAAGCCCCGAGTGTGAAGGATGGATACGTAAAGGTAGAGCAAGTGCTTAAGTAACAGACATTAGACATTAGACATTAGACTGTAGACTTTAGCTAAATACAAATACTAACACATGCAAAAAAGATTACGACAATTACACGAAGAACTGAAAAGCGGAATGCTTAGTATTGAAGCTCTTGTTGAAAGTTGTAAAAAAACAATTAATGAGAGAGATGATGAGGTTCATGCTCTTCTTGGTATGTATTCTGATGTACTTATCACTTCACAAATTGCAAAGGCAAAAGAAATGTTTGCTGCCGGAACTGCAACAACACTCACTGGTATTCCGATTGTTCTTAAAGATAATATTTTAGTTAAAGGTGAAGTTGCAACAGGGGGATCAAAAATTCTTGAACACTATGTGGCAACATATGATGCAACAGTTGTTAAAAAATTAAAAGAAGCGGGGGCGATTTTACTTGGTCGAGCTAATATGGATGAATTTGCCATGGGAGGGTCAACTGAAAATTCTGCGTATGGTGTGACAAAGAATCCTCACGATCTGTCTCACGTAGCAGGAGGATCCTCCGGAGGCTCAGCTGCAGTTGTGGCCTATGATGGTGTTCCAGTGTCGCTTGGTTCTGATACAGGGGGATCTATTCGGCAACCAGCATCATTTTGTGGCATTGTAGGACTAAAAACAACGTATGGGGCTGTATCACGTTTCGGTCTTATGGCCATGGGAAGTTCACTTGATCAGATTGGGCCATTTGCTCATAATGTGGAAGATGTGAAAGAAGTGTACAACATACTGCATGGACATGACGTTATGGATGCGACATCCCTTTCTGAAAGGGCGAGGGGCGAGGGGTTGGGGGTTAGTATTATGCCAAAGAAAGTAATCGGTGTACCAATGTCATTTGTTAATCAAAAAGGGGTGGACGCTGAAGTGCTTGCAAATTTTAATGCAACTATTGAGAAATTTAAAAAAGAAGGATACACAATTAAAGACATTACTATTAACCATCTTGAAAAAGCACTCTCTGTGTACTATGTGATTATGTTTGCGGAAGTATCAAGTAATCTTGCGAGGTATGATGGTATTCGCTACGGCCTTTCTCATCCTGGAGAAACAAGTATCAGAAGTTATTTTGAATCTCGTACAGCAGGATTTGGCCCTGAGGTGCGTCGAAGAATTTTACTTGGAACGTACGTGCTTTCTTCTGGGTATTATGATGCATATTATAACAAAGCGAATTTGGTGCGAGATATGTTAAAGAAAGAGTTTTCAAAAGTCTTTACAGATATTGATGTTATCGCTACACCGACTTCCCCAGTACCTGCTTTTTCTCTTGGTGAAAAATCCCATGATCCACTATCTATGTATCTTGCTGATATCTTTACGGTACCAGTGAATATCGTAGGAGTACCAGCTATTTCTGTTCCATCAGGGAAAACAACAACGGGTCTCCCTCTTGGAATGCAATTCATTGCACCTCATAACCAAGAAGAGATGCTATTCACTTACGGAGCTCTATTAGAAAGGCTATACTAAGGGGAAGATATCAGATAACAGACTGCAGATGATACGTATTTAAACGTCTGACGTCTGATGTCTGTTCTCCTAAGTCTATTCCGTATGTATTCCTTCTCACTTGATTATCTTTTTAATAGAGTCTATGACGTGTTGCTTTGGATAAAGTATACGTGGCTTTTTACAATTCTCAGGACCAACCCAGAAACATACGTGAAAGAGGTTACATATAGAGATTGGGACGGTTTACGAGATAGAGGATGGTTTGAAGACTATTTTGCAAAAATTAATGCAACGGTACCAGAAGCAAATGTGAGACATTCATTATGGCAAAGGATGCTTGAGTCAATGGGGTTTAAAATTCGTGACAGTGATTATGATGGTATTCCTGATGTAACAGATAGTAGTCCATATGATAAAAATAATCTAACGACAGCTGAATTAAAAGAACGCTACCAGGGTGATTACTCCCTTTATGATCACATTCGTGATATTTTTGGTATTGGGCCGAAAGATACAGATAAGGATGGCGTGCCAGATAGTTATGAGATTAAACATGGAATGGATCCCCTTAGTCCAGACTCAGACAAAGATGGAGTGCTTGATGGTCAAGAGCTTGTCCAAGGAACAGATCCATTAAACAGTGACACTGATGGTGATCTTGTGCTTGACGGACGTGACGAAGCTCCTTTAAATAAAGAGATATCTTCAATTGGTCAAGATACTGACGGTGATGGGGTGAGTGACAAAATAGAAGGATATCTTGGAAGTGATATTACAAAAAAAGATACTGATGGCGACAATATTAGTGATAACATGGATACCTATCCACTTGATCCAGAAAATATTGGCCAATTTGCACAGATTGATTTTGGAAAGTCATCCGCTGGGCTTCACCTATCAATACAAAATCCAGTACTCGCATTATTTACTGATATGCTTTCAGTACTTGCAATTATTATTATTTTTATATTTGCGTACACCGTGATACGGTGGGTTGTTGTTTTTTTACAAGGTATGACGCATTATGAACATCACTTTCATCATGATGGATATACACATAAAGGGCATGTTATTCATGACAAAAAAAGTATACACGAAGTCCATAATCAAACAGAAATGCCTGCCGGCATTAAAGGGCTTCCACTAGGCCAAGAGATAGAGGTGGGATCTCCTACACTACAAGACATGGAAGATCATCCAAAGTTTGCTGTGATACAAGGATATATGAGTAGTCAAAGTGAGGCATTGTGGAGAATTGGAATCATGGAAGCAGATAATGTTTTACTTGAAGTGCTTACTGAAAAAGGATATCAAGGAGATGGCGTAGGAGAAAAGTTAAAGAATGCAAGTTTCAAGACAATTGATCTTGCATGGGATGCACATAAGATACGAAATAGAATTGCTCACGAAGGGTCTGATTTTCAGTTAACAGAACGAGAAGCAAAGAGATCATTTATATTGTATGAAAGTGTGCTGAGAGATTTGAAGGCGATACGGTAGATAGGCTGTAGAAGGTAGACCGTAGACTGTAGCTAAAATACTAACTACAAGAAAGGGGACAGGAACAAAATTACTTCCTTGCGAGCTCGTCAGAGATGATTTTTCGACCCTGTTCGATTCCTGGCGCACATGACGCAGGTCATATGCTTCCGATAAAAACAAGAATAATAAAAAGAGACACCGACTACAGTGACTCTTTTTATTATTCTTGTTGCGGGGACAGGAATCGAACCTATGTCCCGAGGTTATGAGCCTCGTGAGTTACCTCTACTCTACCCCGCTATATTGTTGTATGTAATTTTTTAACGAGTATTGACGAACCTCGGAGGTTATGAGATCTATGAAGTTTCTTGTGAGTTACCTCTACTCTACCCCGCTATGTTTATTACTTTTGTATTGTGTCATGCTCGCGCATGCGGGGATCCAGTGATTCATCTTTTTAAAGGTGATAGTATAGTACCACAGATATTGTTATTTTACAATATTTTATTTGATAAAAGTAGTATTTTATGATATAAATATCTGTACTTGTCGGTGTGGCTCGAGACGGCTCGGCCGCGAAGATGTCGAACAGTCAGCAGACTTTCGACGCGAGAAGCTCAGTTTCGAAGATATTATGAGCTAGCAAGTATAGGACATATCTGTTCCATTTTTGTTAAAAATAAACTGTTTTTTGTAGGTTAAATAAAATATGTCGGTGTAGCTCAGTTGGTTAGAGCACATCACTCATAAAGATGAGGTCGGAGGTTCGATCCCTCCCACCGACACCAAATTAAAGTACCGCTTAATGGCGGTACTTTAATTTGATGTCGGTGGAGAAAGCCAACTGCTTGGCTTTCGTGAGGGATCGAATAGGGGTCGCGAGGTCTTCTGTTTCGAGTACTCACGAAACTAGACCTTGTGACCGATCCACCGACACCAAGTTAAAAATCGCCATGTATGGCGATTTTTAATTTTATCATAATTACTCCTGGTCCTCAGTCTGCTGACTTCGGACATCTTCGTCACTCGTCGTGACTCGACCATTTCTTTGCTACATCCTCTTTCTCCTTCTTCACAGCTTCGATGAAGCCATTCTCAATATGTGCCTGTTTTAAGAGTGTGCGTGCGTATCTGTGATAGAAGAAGAGGGGGCAGAGTGAGGACTTGATGAGTGATACTGTCACTGGCACATTTACCGCCTTGTCACCTTTATTTTTGTCAGTAAACGAGAATGAAAGAGTTACATTTTCGATGGTGTAGTTTTTGAACTGTCCTTTCATTTGTAGTTCTTCAAGGCACGTAAAGAGGGGATGAAGACCGTGCTCTTGCTGAGAGCTTGGAAGAGAAATTCGCATCTTGTTCTTTTGCTTCTCGTTTCCAAAAGAAAAAGTGACTGCCTTTATTTTCCACATAAGTAATGGGGTACCTTTGTTTGTTTTTGAAAAATCAAATGACTCATCTTTAAAGGATGATAAATCAAATGATTCAATCTTTTCTTCATAACCACAACCACAGATGATTCGTAGAAAAGTATCTAAGAATAAAAGTTTCTCATACTTTGATCCAGTGTATGAGATGAGAATTTCTTTATCTTTTGGAAGATACACAATGCGGACTTCTTCGATTTTTTTAGCAGTTTTTGTTTTCTCGATATCACCGCTCACATTATCTCGCTTAGCGGTGAGTATCTGCGCACCTTCAAATGTTGCATTAACATACAACATTCCGTTTAACATTTTTGATTCAGTAAGACACTCAGTAACCCTATCTTCTTTGTTGGCAAGACGAGTGAATTCTTTGGCGAGTTCTGTGACTTTTAGTTCTGCTGCCACGAGGTCAACTTCTTTGGCTTCGTAGAGCATGTAGTTTGGTTTGATATAAAACGTATGAAGGAAAACAACTTCATCAAAGAGGTCTTTATGGAAAAGGTAATAATAAAGAGTTCTGTCGTAGTCTGACGTACATTCGATTTGTGTTTCATGCTTTTCAATTTTTCTTTCCTTGAGTAGTGAAGAAAAAAGTTCTGTTGCGTGTGCTGTAGAGACGCTTGTAAGTAGTGCTAATTCTTTTTGAATATCAATCTTGTGTTCAGGTGGAAGTGAGTTATAAAAGTCATGTAAGATCGCGATTACATTTTTTCGTACGGTCTGCTCAGTAATTTCAAAAATAGCCACGATGTCATGCCGTTTATAGAGTTCAGTAAGCAACTCGTGAGCATAGATTTTTTTGAAATAGTTTTTGGTGGAAAAGGAAGCCATAAGGACAGTGGTTAGTTATTAGTTCGAGAAGCTTGGCTTCGAAGAGTTCCGAAGCTAGCAAGCGTAGGAACATACTAGTTGATTGGTAAATACAAACATAATAGCAGATAGTGTAGCATGCTATAAATGAAGTGACGGTGTATAAAAATACACTTGAAAGAAGCTGTATTTATGGTAGAATATAGTAGTTAGAAAAAAATATGCGGCTGTAGTTCAACGGTAGAATGCCGCCCTGTCACGGCGGAGGTCGTGGGGTCAGCACCCATCAGCCGCGCAAAATTAAAAATACCCTAACTTCCATGTTAGGGTATTTTTAATTTCTGCATCGTAGAGAAGCATATAGCCTGCGCCATATGCGTTGGGATTTGATGGGCGGAGCGTTATGAGCCTAGCAAGGCGAATCGCGAGCGGCGGCCTGCGAGAAACTTTTGTGACGACAAAAGTTTACTTATAGGAAGTGAAGTACAAGGAGACATGTTGTGACGTGCATTAAAATGCCTATAGTTCCCTACTAAAACAAATCCCTTGACTGAGCAATTTGCATTGCTCACTATCATATTTTCTGATACAGTGATCGCTCATGTCTGGACACTCGAGTATACACACAGCAACTACACACACAAAGAGTTTTAGAGAAAAGTTCAAGCAGAATCTTTCTCATGAATTGTTGAATGCTAAGAATATTTTTTTCTTCATCATCGTTTCTTTCATAGCAATTATTATGTTTGTTTTTGAATTCCCAATAGTAAAGATAGTTGTGGGTCTTCTACTTCCTTTTTTTGTGCTGTATTTTGGAGGCAAGTATCTTACACTACTCCCAATGTATATTGTATTCATACTTATGTTAATGCCAAAAAAGTTCTCACTTCCATTTCTTGGGCTAAGTATTTTCTTGAGTGTCTTTATGGTTTTCTTGATATAACTGCAATTTTTCTATTTTTTGATATAATTCACTAAATAGTAACTTCTTATGAAATTTCAAGTGCTTCTCTTTTATAAATATGTAACCATTGCTAATCCTTTAGAATTAAAGGCTTCTTACACAGCTTTATGTGATAAGTACAACCTTACAGGACGAACTATTATTGCAAAAGAGGGGATTAACTCTACACTTGAAGGCTTGAAAGAAGACACAGAAAATTTCCTAAAAGAATTTTTACATGACGAGAGATTTTCTGATATGCAGATCAAGAGGAGTAAGGGCTATGGTGAGACATTCCCAAAACTCCAAGTTAAAGTACGAGAAGAAATAGTGGCAACACGTTTTCCAAAAGAAGTTGATCCACGTGTAAAAACTGCACCGCATCTTTCGGCTGAAGAACTACGCAGTTGGTACGAGAATAAAAAAGATTTCGTAGTTGTAGATATGCGTAACTCATACGAGTATGAGTCAGGGCATTTTAAAAATTCTATTGACCCGGGGATGGATGCATCACGCGAATTACCGGAATTAATTGAAAAAATAAAAGAAGAAACAAAAGATAAAACAGTGCTTACTGTTTGTACGGGAGGAGTCAGATGTGAAAAGATGTCCGAGTATTTAGTCCAGGGCGGGTTTAAAGAAGTGTATCAGTTAGACGGTGGAATTCATTCTTACATGGAAAAGTATCCAGGGAAGGATTTTCTTGGCACACTTTTCACCTTCGATAATCGTCTTGTGATGGACTGGGGAGGTGAGCGCGAGGTAGTGGGTACATGTAAGAGATGTTATACAAAGAATGAACAATATCAGAATTGTGCAAATGCTGAGTGTAATATGCTCTTCCTTATTTGTAATGACTGTATGTCAACAGAAGGTCCAGGATTTTGTAGTGAGAAGTGTGAGCGTTCTACGGTGAGAGTAGTCAATAGAGTTAGGATGTAAAAAGTATGGAGAGCAACAACACTTCAAGAGTGCTCCTTGGAATATTTGATTCTGGAGTTGGAGGATTTTCTGTGGCACGTGAAGTAAGGAAAGTGTCTGATGCTAATATCATCTATTATGGGGATTGCGCGCGTGCCCCGTATGGTAATCGTGAAGAGTCTGAAATTATTAGTTTTATCAAAGACGACATTACATTCTTACAAGACCTCGACGTTATGCATTTTGTAAATGCTTGTAACAGCATGTCGGTGCTTACGACTAATCAAATGCTCAAGGAGTGTGGTGTGAAGCCATGGAGGTACATCGATATGATACGAGCATTTGATATGCATGCATTTTTTCCTTCTGATGCTGTTGTACTTGTTATTGCAACTGTTGCCACGATACGAAGTGGAGTGTATCAAGAAGTTCTCAAGAAAAGAGGTTTGACTGTTTTTGAGTACGCATACGAAGACCTAGCACAAGCCGTAGAGTCTAACGCTTCACGGAATAACTTATTGAGTATCATTAGGCGATCTATTGCCTACGCACAAGAAATTGGGGCAACACATGTGGTTTATGGGTGTACACATTATCCAATGGTACACACATTTTTTCTAGAAGTACAAGAGAGCCTTAAATGGGAAGGAAACTTTGTTGACCCAGCTGTGTATGTAGCAGAAGAAATAAAAAAGTGGAAGATAGGAGGGGAGAGAAAGTTTGTTCCATATTCGAGTAAGGATACCCCAGCGTTTATTAGTAATGTGATCAAGTTTTTGTAGACAATGTTAAAAACATTCAATGTGTTAGTATAATTATATGAAATTTGAAGATAAGGTCTCACAATTAAGAATCAAAAAGCATAAAGGTATAGAGACAGAAGCTTTTCTTCATGATGTCAAAAAAGTAACAGAAGGGGAGGCGTTTGAGTATCTCTTAGGAGAGGTCGATTTTTGTGGGGCAAAAATCGACCTCTCGCTGCGTCCCATGATCCCACGCCCGGAGACTGAGTTTTGGGTCGCACAAGTAATTGAAGATATTTTAGACACTCGCCGAGAATTTGTGCTTCGAGTGCTTGATCTTTTCTCTGGCTCTGGAAATGTTGGACTTGCAGTTGCAAAGAATATCCCAGAAGCGACAGTGGACTTCATTGAGCTTGATCCGAAGCTCAAGTCCGGGGTAGAGAATTCTATTATTAGGAATAATATCAAGAGGCTTCGCACTCGGGTACTCACAGGAGACACGTGGGAAGGAGCTGCGGGGTTCTATGATGTAATATTCGCGGTTCCACCATATGTTCCACCACAGATGAAAGATGAGGTTATGCAAGAACTCAGTGCCGAAGACCCACTTTCTTTTTTTGATAAAGAAGATGGTTACTACTATCATAAGCAAGTACTTTCAAAAGCAAAAGATTTTCTTAAAGATGACGGCGTCCTCTATCTTGAGTTCGATATCACGCAGCGCGAACAAATTGAGCAACTCGCTCAGGAACATGACTGGTCCAACTACTCCTTCCTCAAAGATCCTTATGACCACGAATTTGTTATAAAAATAAACAGTAAGAAACTTGACTTTCACTAAAAAACGTTGTATAGTAACAAAGGATTCAGGTGAATATTAATTTAATCAAATTTTTTTGGAGATCCCGTGAAAAACTCCCCCCTTGCTCTTTTTCGCAAATATTTTGCCAAGGTGCCTTATGAGACTGTTGGTAAAAAAACAGTAGCAGTAGATATTTCGAAGGTTGTTGATTTACTGAATCAATTTGGTGGCACAGGTAGACGCTGGACACTTGACTGTGACCAAATTGGAAACTTCGTTGCCCGGCCAACACAAAGTGGTTTTGAAATTGAGATAACTCCTCGATACAATCATAATGCTCTGTTCCGCAAAGTTTCAGGTGTATATCGAGTGGTAACACCAGACTTTGGTTCTATATACGCCAAAACTAACTGCGGAGTTGACAGTACCGTTCAAATTGAACTCTGGTTAAAAACAGAGAAAGAACGCACCACCATGGATGAAGCTGTTTTTTATAACCACTTCAACTTTGCTACACTGAGAACGATCTAGTCTCAATAAAGTCTGAATGTAAAAAGCCCATTTGATGGGTTTTTTTATATTTCAATATTAACCAAAACTTTTCCATGAGAATTACCTTGCACAGCGCAACGGCGCGAGCAGAGCAAAAAATCAGCAGATTTTTATGCGTGTAATTCGATGGAAAAGCTAAAAAGAAAATAAGGTTGTAAAGACAGACCTAGATTCCCGTCTGCACGGGAATGACATAACCGAAATGAGTTTGACAAATTAGCTCAAATCTGCTAGAATAGCTATATTATTTCCTTATGGATATCCATGTGTAGTCAGGCAAAAGTTTAACTGATTTGACGCGTTGTGGCTAACCATACATCTGTCCTCACAGATAGAAGTGTCTTCATCGAAACGAAGTCGAGCGCAAATAATTTAACTAATTTGGATTCATAAGGCTTCTCGGATTTTTGGTAAACAAGTTTTCAGTGTGTGAACATTTTTGTTCATTTCCTGTTTTTATATTGTTATCCTGCAGATCTCGTTTTTTCTTGTGTATTCTACAACTAAATAATACATTATGTATACAATTACAACTGGTGGGTCAAGTGACTCACGAACTGATTCTCGAACACCTTCAAGATCACGATCTCCTTCATCTGAAGGATCACGTGGTCGTTCTTACTCATCCACACCTCGTGAAGGAGGCTATTCATCGCGTGAGGCTGGATCTTCTCGTGGAGGATATGCAGCGCGCGGCCCATCTCGAGGAGGAGGTTACTCACGTGGGGGTGCATCATCAGCGCCTCGTGCCTTTAATGCAAAGCGAAGTTTCAAAAAAGACTATATCGATGAAAAACTTTTTATTAACAAAGAAGCTGCTGTGAGTGAAAGCGAAAGTTATACACCAACACATAAATTCACAGATTTTAATATCGCAGAACTTCTCTCAGCTAACTTAACAGCAAAAGGGCTTATCAATCCTTCGGCTATTCAAGATCAAGCTATTCCTGTTGTGCTTACTGGAAAGGATGTGATTGGTATTGCTTCCACTGGAACCGGTAAGACTGCAGCATTCCTTATTCCTCTTATTAACAAGCTTGTTGCAGATCCTAATCACAAAATAATGATTCTGACACCGACACGTGAGCTTGCTATGCAGATTGAAGCTGAGTTCATCGCGTTTACTCGGGGTATGAAGCTCTTCTCGGTCTCATGTGTGGGAGGGTCTCCTATTATGCGTCAAATTAAAGAACTCGAGCTTGGGGTGAATGCTGTTATCGGTACACCAGGACGTGTGAAAGATCTTATTGAACGAGGAAAAATAAAGATGGATTACTTTGATAGCATTGTACTTGATGAAGCTGATCGTATGCTTGATATGGGATTCATTGATGATATGCGTTCAATTCTTGGTGCAATGCCAAAGACAAAGCAAGGGTTGTTCTTCTCTGCTACATTTTCACCAGATATCAAAAGACTGTGTACTGACTTTTTGAAAGATCCTATTACTGTATCTATTAAGACACGTGATACAGTTACTTCTGTTATGCAGGATGTCATTCGTGTAAGTGGCGATACTGATAAAGTAGAAGCACTTCACGAGATTCTTAATAAGCCAGAATATTCTAAGGTTCTTATTTTCCGTGAAATGAAGCGTCATGTGGATGGTCTTGCTGATGAGCTTACCAAGCGTGGATTTAAGGCTCTTGCTCTTCATGGAGACATGCATAACCGCGAACGAGAAAGAGCGGTTAAAGCACTCTCAAGTGGAAAAGTACAAGTCGTGATCGCAACTGATGTGGCAGCACGAGGGCTCGACATCAATGATATCTCTCTTGTGGTTAACTATGATATTCCAAATAACTATGAGACATACATTCACCGTATCGGACGAACAGGACGAGGAACCAAGCTAGGGAACGCTCTTACGTTTGTCCCAGCTGGACGAGCATCTTCTAGATACTAGGGGGAGACTGTAGACTGTAGCTACATACAAACACAAAAGCGGTAACGAAGTTACCGCTTTTGTGTTTGTGTAGTATCTATAAAGAGTATTTTTTGCATCTTTCTACTCTATGAGTTATAGTAGATATATATTCAGATACGCAGTACCGATTAATTGAACTGTATTTTTGCATTTACTAAACCCTAATCACTAAAACCTAGTCACTATTTATATGTCATATCTACAAGAAGGAGCTCCAGTTCCACAAGTTACGTTTAAAACCCGTGTTCGTGATGAATCAGTTGAAGGAGAAAATCCATTCCGATGGCAAGACCTCAGCACAGACGATATTTTCAAAGGAAAGAATATTGTTATTTTCGCATTACCGGGAGCCTTCACACCAACGTGTTCATCAACACACGTACCAGGGTATGAAGCAGCTTATGATGAGATGAAAACTCTCGGAGTGGATGAAGTCATCTGTCTTTCAGTGAATGATGCATTCGTCATGTTTCAGTGGAAGAAGAATCTTGGAGTAAGTAAAGTGTTTATGTTACCAGATGGTAACGGAGACTTTACACGTGAGATGGGGATGCTTGTGAAGAAAACTAATGTTGGATTCGGAGATCGTTCGTGGAGATACTCTATGCATGTTGTTGATGGAGTAATTAAGAAGATGTTCATTGAGGGTGGTATGGCGGACAACTACGCTGCAGATCCTTTTGAGATATCTGATGGGGATACGATGCTTGAGTACCTGAAGACTAGTAATTAGACGCCTTTGGACGCGAGACTTCTGGTGGGTAATACAGTTTTGGTTCCATTATAAATTATACGTATAACAACTATGTTCGAAACCACTATCACAGCATACATTCATCACCTTGGTAACTTACGCGCAATTTTAGAGAAAGCACATGTGTGGCAACTTGAAAAGAAAATAAGTGACGAGACAATTATGAACGCACGGCTCGCCATCGATCAGTTCCCTTTTGCATTTCAGGTGCGATCAGTAACTGTTGCTGCTAAAAATGGCGCAGGCACTCTTTGTGGAGTAGAATATCCTTCTTTTGAAGATACTGAAAAAACTATTCCAGAGCTTATCACAAGAATCGACACAACAGTTACATTCTTAAAGACTCTCACTCCGGAGATGGTGAAAAGTGCTTCAGATCTAGAAGTTAAAGTTGTACCAATGGCTTGGATGCCAGGGAAGGGTATTGATGGAAAGTTTTATACCGAGGTGTACACCATTTCTAATTTTTACTTCCATTATGTAACTGCATATTCTATTTTACGTCATTACGGACTTCCTCTTGGGAAAGGGGATTACATGGGGAATGTTGAGATGAAAGATGTAGCGTAGTCATCCGTCTATAGTTGTAGTACATATGAAAGAAGCGCTCAGTATTAAAGGATTAAGAAAAACTTATGACGGAGGAAAAGAGGCTCTTAAAGGAGTTGATTTCACAGTTCCTGAAGGTGGGTTCTTTGCATTACTTGGTCCAAATGGAGCAGGGAAGTCAACACTCATTGGTATCTCATGTGGGCTTGTTAACAAGACAGAAGGGGAAGTAGTAATCCAAGGATACAATATAGATAAAGATGGAGATACTGCAAAGTTACACGTCGGACTCGTACCACAAGAGTTTAACTTCAGTATTTTTGAGACAGTCGAAAGTATTTTATTTACTCAAGCCGGGTATTATGGTATCTCGCGAAAAGATGTTGCTCCTCAGATAGATACGCTTCTTAAAAAACTTGGGTTAGTAGAAAAAAGAAATGTAAAGTCAATGACGCTCTCTGGTGGTATGAAAAGACGTCTGATGATTGCGCGTGCACTCGTGCATAAGCCGACACTTCTTTTCTTGGACGAGCCAACTGCAGGAGTGGACGTTGAGCTCAGACTTGAAATGTGGCAATTCTTGAAAGAACTAAACGAAAGTGGAGTGACAATTATCCTGACGACGCATTATCTTGAAGAAGCTGAAAAGCTTTGCAAAAATATTGCCATCATTAGTAATGGGGAGATAAAAGTTAGAGGCACTATGGAAGAAGTGACGAATGGTCGACCATTAGAAGAAGTGTATTTAGAAGCAACGAAGATAGTTACTAGTGGTTAGTGACTAGTTCAAGAAGCTTGGCTTCGAAGAGTTCCGAAGCTAGTAAGCGTAGGAACATGCCAAGAATACAAAATAAATGCAAACCTACCACTAACCCCTAACCACTATCTCCATGAATCCTCAACAACTCTACATTGCCTATATGACCATCGTACGGAAGGAAGTTATTCGCTTCTTACGTATTTGGCCGCAGACATTTCTCCCATCAGTGATGACTACCGTGCTGTACTTTCTTATTTTCGGAAAGTTCATTGGTTCACAGATAAGCGCTATCGGTGGGGTATCATATATGGCATTTATCGTTCCAGGTCTTGTGATGATGGCGATACTTAACGGATCATTCCAGAACATTGCATTCTCATTTTTCCAACTTAAGTTTATGAAGACGGTAGAAGAAATTCTCATTTCCCCTATGCCAGCTTGGACTGTGGTGTGCGCCTATGTTACAGGTTCACTTTTGCGAGGACTTGTGATTGGAGTACTTGTTTTTGCTTCAGCGTATATTTTTGAGGTGATACCCGTTGCTCATCCATTTCTTGCACTACTTATTGCTAGTACTACCGCTATATTATTTTCTCTTGTTGGACTTGTAAATGCAATTTATGCAAAAGGGTTCGATGGGATAAATATTATTCCGACGTTTGTTATCATGCCGCTTACATATCTTGGAGGAGTGTTCTACTCACTTTCACTTTTGCCTCCAATCTGGCAGACTATTTCCCATTTCAACCCAATACTGTATATGGTGAGCGCCTTCCGTTATAGCATCTTAGGATTTTCTGACATTGCTTTTAGTACATCCATTGAAGCATTGTTTGGGTTTACTATACTCATGTTTGTATGGGTATTGTATTTATTTAAAACAGGACGAGGTTTAAAAGCATAGAGATAGTTATTAATTATTAGTAAAAAATATAAAGAGTCAGTCTATCTAAAATATAAGGTTGAAGCATAAGCTCCCTACATAGAAAAAACAAAACCGCCAAAATTGACGGTTTGTGTACTAAGAGTAACTTCACATGCTTCTACAAAAAGTGGACAGTTGCTAACCCGATTAATACTCCTAGAAAAAAATGTTTAATGATTTTTAACCAAAACACAGAAGGTGTTGGGTAAGCTATCAACTTTTTAACAACTAATCGGTTACCCGTATCTACATCAGAGGTGTCCCAGCAAAATCTCTGGAATGTACTGTCTGGTTTTTTCTGAAATGGCTGATTTTGAAGAACGTCTTTCCAGAACTCCTTGAGTATATTTTCATCAGGACCATAAAAAGACCAAAAACTAAAATACAAACTTACAAATCCACCAACAATTCCTCCTATAACATAAGCATACATGGTGTATTCTCCTTGTAGAACTGTGTTACCTGACAGGTAGCATCTGACTCATATTTAATACTATTTTATACAAATAGTCAATTTTTCACCACGTTCAATAAATGAATTGGTAAGCTTTTTATTTTTAGCTAACCATGGTAGTGTTTTATAAAGGTTCGTTAACAAATGTGAGGTGTTATATGTTTTACGTTAAAGAGCGTTACCCTATGATGCAGCGATTCAACAATGCTATACCGCCTAAAGAAATTGTCCTTCTACATAAAAATGAAAAAGGGAAGAGGGTGGATACACCAAGTTTCAGTAGGCTAGTTTTTTCACATGAGGAGGTTTTTTCTGTGAGGTGTACCAGAGTTAGTAAAGAGATATGAAAAAGGAAAGGAAAGTTAGAGAGCTTTTTGCAAAACTATTTCTTTCGATCGGTGAGATTTTGTGTGATACGTGTCGGTTTTAACTTCATTTTGAAAGGAAGTAATCTAAATGAAACAAGCTAAGAATGTTCTTCTTGAAAAAGTAGTTGTAAAAGGTTTTCGTTTTAAACGAACTAAAAAGTATGGCATACTCGGTGCTGATCACCCGAAAGAAGGTTACAGAAAAGTGCTCTGGGCTACATGTCCTAAAGGCATGAAGCCCGAGGTCATCGGATGCTTGGTTACAAGGTAGGCGCAAAAAGTTGTTCGCATTCTGAATGCGCTTTCACTTGTAGATGCGATCATCCTCGTAAAACACTTACACGATGCTGGACGTATGATTCAAGTTGGTCTTTTACGAGAAACAGAAAAAAAGTATTCTGGTCGTTCTTTTGAGCATCCAAGAATGTAGTATTATTACATGAATTCTGAGTACGTCTTAAAAACGCGACAATTATGTCGCGTTTTTTAATTAGGCGGATTTTTTGATGGTCAATAAAAACTTCGCGAGATGATTCCCTCGTTTCTCATCTTTCCATACATCCAAATTTCCGCAGATTTTAAAATCAACCATATCAATACCACAAAATCCAAACACGCAGGTATGCCAAAATGTTTTAAGTGGCAAAATAAATGGCACATGGTAATACCATGATGGCCCACCGCATGTTGCAAAAACTTTCGCACTTTTACCTTCAAATAGTTTCATTACTTTTCCAGTTGGTGAATATTTATAAGCACATCCTGGCCAGATAGTGAGGTCTATCCAGTTTTTCATGATTGCAGGGACTGATGACCACCAGACAGGGTGTACCATCACTATCTCATGGGCATTTGTTATTTGTTCTTGGAATTTTAGTTGTATTTTTGTTTTTTGGCATTCACGGATCATTTCAAATTTTAAAAAATCTACTGCATATTCTTTTGAATAGAGGTCAACGATCTCGACAATGTGACCTTTTGCACGCTTGGCGTTCGCGTAGGTATTGGCAATTGTGTGAGTGTCACCATAAGATGATGGATGAGCAGTGACGATGAGGATATTCATAGAGATAGTGTACAGTGACTAGTGGTTAGTGGCTAGTGGACAGGGATAATATACAGCTATTAGCTATTAGCTATTAGCTATTAGCTATTAGCCATTAGCAAAATACAAATACAGGATATCGAGCATAATAATTTTTGCAAGATTAATTTTTGATATACTCACACAATGAAACAACAAGTCTTTGTGATTCACGGTGGGACGGCGTTTGATACGTATGAGGAATACTTTGAATATTTAAAAAACAAGGAGGTTAGTTTAGAGAAATTGCAGGGGAGAGATTGGAAGATGAACTTGCAGGATGACTTAGGAGAAGACTTCGACGTTTTTTTACCGAAGATGCCAAATTCGCAGAATGCGGTGTATAAAGAGTGGTGTATTTGGTTTGAAAAGTTTTTGCCACTACTTAATGATGGAGTTATTTTGGTGGGGCACTCACTTGGTGCAGTTTTCTTGGCGAAGTATCTTTCAGAAAATAATGTCACGAAAAAAATAAAAGGAATAGTACTTGTCGCTCCACCCTACGACAACGATGAGGGTAAAAAGCTCCCACAGTTTGCAATCACAACTTCACTTGAAAAATTAGAAGCCCAAGGTGGGAAAGTTATTATCTTTCACAGCAAGGACGACCCAGTTGTTGATTTTTCTGAGCTTAAGCAGTATCAAGATAAGTTGCCATCGTTAGAAACAAGAGTTTTTGAAGACCGTGGACACTTCAATATAGAAGAATTTCCGGAAATACTCCTGGATATTCGAGAATTGCGCAAGCTATTGTGTGTGCTGGGTTAAAAAGTTTTAAAAGAACGAAAAGCAAAGCTTTTCATTCTTTCTATTCTTGTTATCGCTATCCACTTGCATATTCTGGACTTTTATAGTACCCCATGATATAATCCATCCACTATTGGCCTACTGATTTAGTTATGATCGGCAATAAAGTACGTTTTTAAGAGAAATACGTTTACATTTATTGGGTTTATTGGAGTGAAAATTATTTTAATAGAGTAAGCCAATCGGTCGCACGACCGATTGGCAACATTGTCGTTATGCCTAAAACACAAATTTCAACAGGTTCTCGTCCACAGAAAACATTTGCGAAGTATCGCAAACCTCTTACTAAACTTCCTAACTTAGTCGAAAACCAGATTCTTTCTTACAAGGATCTTACCGAAAAAGGTATCGTTGAAATTTTCCGTGAATTTTCACCACTTCGTGACTATTCTGAGAAAAAGTTTGATCTTGAATTTATTTCATTTGAACTTTCACCAGCAAAGTATGACGAAGTGTATGCAAAGGAAAACAAGCTCACTTACGAAGCTCCACTTCGTGCGCGAGTAAAGCTTTCAAATAAAATCCTTAATACCGTTAAGGAACAAGAAATCTTCATGGCAGATTTCCCTTTGATGACCATTCACGGAACATTCATCATCAACGGTGTCGAGCGTGTAGTTGTCCCGCAGCTAGCACGTTCTTTCGGTGTTTTCTTTGATTCTGAAGAAACAAAAGGCAAGCGTTACTTTGGAGCTAAGATTATTCCTTCTCGTGGTGTGTGGATTGAACTTGGAACAGAACCAGATGGTGGAGTATATGTGCGAGTAGACAAGAAGCGTAAGTTCTCAGCTATTGCACTTCTTCGTGTGTTCGGATTCACAAGTGATGATGCTATCAAGGCAGCGTTTAAGGACCACGCGGTAGCTGGCCCACTTATGGCTATGCTTGTAGATCGTGATGAAGTAAAGACACTTCATGATGCATATATCGAGATCTATAAGCGACTTCGAGATGGAGACCTCGCTACTCCAGAAAATGCTAAGGAATATATTGACTCAATTATCTCTCCAGAGCGTTACGACCTTTCTCCTGTTGGGCGATTCCGATTTAATAAGCGATTCGGTAAGTCAATTGATCAGAAGGACAAGGAAGCACAGCGACGCACACTTTCAAAGGAAGATATGGTAGATATCATTACGCATATCATTGAGCTAAACCATAACCCAAACGCAGTAGAAGACGATATTGACCACCTTGGGTCACGTCGTGTTCGTTACGTTGGAGAAATGATGGCACAGAAGATTCGTACAGGTATGATGCAGATGAAGCGTAACATTCAGGATAAGATGTCAGTTATTGATACTGATACGACACTTCCTATTGCTATCATCAACCAGAGACCGCTCCAGGCACGTATTAAAGAATTCTTTACAACCAACCAGCTTTCACAGTTCATGAACCAAGAGAATCTTCTCGCAGAAGTAGAGCACCTTCGTACTCTCTCTGCCCTTGGTCCCGGCGGTCTTACACGTGAGCGAGCAGGTTTTGAAGTTCGTGACGTTCACACATCTCACTACGGTCGTGTGTGTCCGATCCATACTCCAGAAGGTCCGAACATTGGTCTTATTCTACGACTTTCAAACTACGCACGCATCAATGACTTCGGTATCATCGAAACTCCATATGTAAAAGTAGTGAGAGGTCTTATCACAAAAGAAATTGTATACATGAATGCACTTGAAGAAGAGCGTTATGTGATCGCGCACGGTGGAAATGAATTTGGTGATGATAATAAACTTGTAAAAAAAGAAATTGAAGTTCGTCGCGCTGGTCAACCGGGTCTTGCATTACGAGATGAAGTTGAGTTCATTGATGTAGCTACCAACCAAGCGTTCTCTGTTGCAACTTCTATGATCCCATTCCTTGAACACGATGAAGCAACGCGTGCGCTCATGGGAAGTAATATGCAGAAGCAGGCAGTGCCACTTATGTGTCCTGAAGCACCTCTTGTTGCTACAGGTATGGAAGGTGAAGCTGCAAAGCACATCGGACGTCTGGTCATGGCAGAAGAAGCGGGTGAAGTAAAATACGTAGATGCTAAAAAAATCATCATCAAGGCTGACAAGAAAGAGTTCACCTATGATCTTATTAATTTCGCTCGTACAAATGCCTTCAATCTCTTCCATCAGCGACCAACCGTTTCTCTCGGAGATAAAGTAACCAAAGGACAAGTACTTGCGGATGCTGCAACATCTGATAATGGTCAGATCGCACTCGGTCATAATATTCGCGTAGCGTTTATGGCATGGAATGGAGCTAACTATGAAGATGCGATTATTCTTTCAGAAAGACTTGTTAAGCAAAGCAAGTTCTCTTCGATCCACATCGAAGAATTCGTTTGTAATGTTCGTGATACCAAGCTTGGAGCTGAAGTCACAACACATGATATTCCGAATGTCGGAGAAAATAAATTAAAAAACTTAGATGAAGACGGTATTATCCGTGTCGGGGCTGAGATCCGCCCAGGAGATATCATGGTAGGTAAAATTACACCAAAGGGTGAGACTGAACTTACTCCAGAAGAGAGACTACTTCGTTCTATTTTTGGTGAAAAAGTACGTGATGTTAAGGATTCTTCCTTGCGTCTTGACCACGGGAAACGTGGGCGTGTTATTGGTGTTAAAGTATTCTCTCGCGAACGAGGGGACAATCTAGAAAGTGGCATCATCAAGCGTATTCATATTGAAGTTGCGCAAGTACGTAATATTTCTGTTGGAGATAAGTTAGCTGGACGTCACGGAAATAAGGGGGTTATCTCAACTATTCTCCCGGTGGAAGAAATGCCATTTGATAAAGATGGGACTCCAATTGACATCATCCTTACGCCACTTGGTGTGCCATCACGTATGAACCTCGGACAGATTCTTGAAATGCATCTAGGACTCGCAGCAGAATCTCTTGGCTACCAAGCCATCGTGCCATCATTCCAAGGAGCGAAAGAGGAGGAAATTAAAGAAGAACTCGTGAAGGCTGGATATGATGCATCAGGTACTGTACAGCTTTACGATGGACGAACTGGCGAGGCATTTAATCAAAAGACTGCTATCGGAGTGATGTATATCATGAAACTTCACCACATGGTTGAAGATAAGATTCACATGCGATCCATTGGCCCTTACTCTCTCATTACTCAGCAGCCACTTGGTGGAAAGGCTCAAGGTGGAGGACAGCGTTTTGGAGAGATGGAAGTATGGGCTCTTGAAGGATACGGTGCTGCGCATATCTTGCGTGAAATGCTCACCGTAAAATCAGATGATATCGTAGGACGCTCAGAGGCATTTGACAGTATTATCAAAGGTGAAGATGTTAAGGAGCCTAATACTCCTGCATCATTTACCGTTATGTTGAATACTCTTCGTGGACTTGGACTTGATGTTGAACCACGAAAGAAAGAGGAAGTTAGTGTGCCGTTACTTGGTGAGTCATCTTTATAAACCTTCGTACGTAAATAAATCATACAACTATGAAAACAATTGATACAAATAATTTTGATGGTCTTTCCATTAAAGTAGCTTCTCCTGAGGCTGTGCGTGCGTGGAGTTTTGGTGAGGTGACCAAGCCTGAAACGATTAACTACAGAACAGGACGATCAGAACGGTATGGACTCTTCGATGAAAGAATTTTTGGTCCTGAAAAAGACTATGAATGTTACTGTGGAAAGTACAAGCGTATTCGCTATAAAGGAATCGTCTGTGAGAAATGTGGAGTAGAAGTGACGAAGTCTATCGTTCGTCGTGAACGAATGGGACATGTTGAACTCGCATCCCCAGTTGCGCACATCTGGTTCTTGCGTACAGTGCCATCTCGTATCGCTCTTATCTTGGCTCAGCCAGTTGGAGACGTTGAGAAGGTTGTGTACTTCGCAGGATATGTTGTGAAGTCAGTTAACCAAGCTGCGAAGGAAGAAATTCTTTTTAACTTAGATAGTGAATTCAAAGCAAAGATCAAGTCTTCCACTGATGAAAAGACACAAGATCGTCTACGTGAGCTTCTTCTTGCAACCAAGAAAGAAATTGCAGAAATAAAACCAAATAAAATCTTCGATGAATTAACATACCACCGCTTCTCTATGAAGTATGGAACATGTTTCGAAGCTGGTATTGGAGCAGAAGCAATTTTTGATATTTTTAAGACCATGGATCTTAAAAAAATTGAAGGAGAGATTATTCTTCAGCTTGAGAAGTGTGGAGCACTTGAACGTGAAAAAGCAGAAAAGAGACTCTCTCTTATTCGTGCCTTCCAAATTGCTGGCATTCGTCCAGAGTGGATGTTCATGACAGTTATTCCGATTATTCCACCTGGAATTCGTCCTATGGTTGCGCTTGAAGGTGGTCGTTATGCAGCATCTGATGTGAATGATCTTTATCGTCGCGTGATTAACCGTAACAATCGACTGAAAAAGTTGATGGAGATTGGTGCGCCAGATGTGATCCTTCGTAATGAGAAGCGAATCCTCCAAGAAGCAGTGGACGCTCTTATCGACAACTCAGCTCGTCACGGACAAGATGCTGTTATGAGTCAGTCTCAGAAGCGCCAGCTTAAGAGTCTTTCTGATAACCTTAAAGGCAAGCAAGGACTTCTAAGAGGTAATCTTCTTGGAAAGCGTGTGGACTACTCAGCGCGCTCTGTTATTGTGGTAGGTCCATCATTATCATTAAATGAGTGTGGACTTCCAAAGCACATGGCACTTGAACTTTTCAAGCCATTTATTATTTCAAAGATTCTTGAACGAGAGTTAGCATTTAACATTCGTGGTGCCAATAAGTTGATCGAAGATGGAATCCCAGAAGTATGGGCAATCCTTGAAGAATGTATTGAAGGAAAATATGTGCTCTTAAACCGTGCACCGACACTTCACCGACTTGGTATCCAAGCATTTAATCCTAAACTTATCGAAGGTAACGCTATTCAGCTTCATCCACTCGTTTGTCAGGCGTTTAACGCAGACTTTGACGGAGATCAAATGGCAGTTCACTTACCACTTTCTGTCGCAGCACAAGAAGAAGCTCGTACACTTATGGCTGCGAATCGTAACTTACTCCGACCTGGATCAGGAGATTCTATCGTGAACCCTCGAATGGATATGGTGCTCGGTGCATATTGGATGACCAAGATGATCGAAGGAGAAAAAGGTGAAGGAAAGTATTTCCCTACACCAAATGAAGCTATCACAGCGTACGACTTCGGTGTTGTATCATTCCGTGCGAAGGTTCTTGTGATGCCAAGCGAGAAAGCAAAGTACTCACAGTTTGAAGGTAAGCCATTTGAAACAACAATTGGAAGACTTCTTTTCAACTCTGTTTTCCCATCTGAATATCCTTATATGAATGATGAAGTAACAGGAAAGAAAATGAACACAATCATTGATCAGGTTATTTTAACCTACGGTCTTGAGTCTGCTCCAGCGGTTATCGACAAAATTAAAGCATTCGGATACAAATATGCGACAGTATCTGGAACAACATGGAATATCGATGCTGTTAAAGTTCCAAAAGAAAAGCCAGCACTCGTTGCCGAAGGATGGGCGCAAGCAGGACAAGTGGAATCTGACTATGAAGAAGGTCTTCTTTCTTCAGAAGAACGTTATGAACGGACTATCTCTGTATGGCAAGGAGTGAGAAGTAAGATTGAAAAACTTATTCCTCTATCATTTGAAAAGCATGGATCAGTGTATGACTTGATTACTTCTGGTGCGCGTGGATCTATCGCCCAGATTATTCAGATGTCAGGTATGAAGGGTATTATCGTGAACAACTCAGGACGTAACTTGGACTTCCCAGTTATTTCATCATATAAAGAGGGACTTACGCCACTTGAGTACTTCATTACTACCTACGGTGCTCGTAAAGGTAACTCAGATACTGCACTTAAAACAGCGCAAGCTGGATACCTCACACGACGACTCGTGGATGTGGCACAAGATGCTATCATCACAGAACTTGATTGTGGAACAAAAGAAAGTAAGATTGTTCGAAAGGAAAACGCTCTCGGTATCGAAGTTCCAATTTCTAAGAATGTTCGTGGATGTATCTTAGCTGAAGATATTATTGTTGAGGGTAAAGTTCTCTTTAAGAAACTTCATCTTATCAATAAAGATGATGCGCTTATCGTTGAAAACGCTGGAGTAGAAGAAGTGCGAGTATTTACACCACTTATGTGTAAAAGTCTTCATGGAATCTGTCAGAAGTGTTACGGACTTGATATGGGGCGTAACAAAAAAGTGGATCTTGGTGAAGCAGTCGGTATCGTGGCAGCTCAAGCGATCGGGGAACCAGGAACACAGCTTACGATGCGTACGTTCCATGCGGGAGGAGTTTCCGGTGTTGACATTACACAAGGTCTTCCACGTGTTGAAGAAATCTTCGAACGTCGTATGCCTAAGAATCCAGCTATCATCGCTCACGAAGCAGGTACTATTACCGCAATTCGTGAAGAAGGAAAAGAGAAGATCATTGTCTTGCTTGCTGATGATGAGGTTATGGCGAAAGGAAACAAGAACGGTAAGAATGTGGAATACACAGTACCATATCGTCGACAGCTTATTGTAAAGACTGGAGACACTATCAAGCGTGGACAGTTGCTTACTGACGGATCATGCGATATTGATGAACTCTTTAACTTTGCAAGTAAGGAAGTTGCAGAAGAATATATCGTGAGTGAAATCAACAAGGTATACGAACTACAAGGTGCAGCGATTTCTCGAAAGCACGTTGAAGTTATTATCAAGCAAATGTTTGGTCGTGTGAAGATTATTAACCCAGGGGATACAAAGTTCACTCAGTCAGATGTTGTTGAAATTTCTAACTTCCGTGGGGAAAATAATCGCGTGAAAGCAGCAGGTAAAACAGAAGCAAAAGGCAAGCACTTGGTACTTGGTATCACAGACGTCGCGCTCTCGACTGACTCATGGCTCTCAAGTGCATCATTCCAGAACACTACTCGTGTGCTTATTACAGCTTCAACGAGAGGTCAGATGGATGGGCTACGAGGACTGAAGGAGAATGTGATCATTGGACGACTAATCCCTGCCGGTACAGGTCTACGCGGAAAGAAGTCATAAATCACTTCATCTACTTCGTTAGAGAAACTTTTTCCTCCCGCAATGTACTATTCGTACATCTTGGTCGAAAAAAGTTTCTCTGCCTCGCATCTAAAGCAATTTCTTACTTTTTCCAATTCGGTGACTATCTAGAGTTTAGTAAGGAATAAAAATACAAACAAAAGCGCGACTTCGGTCGCGCTTTTGTTTAGCTACTGCTTTTATTTTCCAGCCAATCTTTAGTTAACTCTTCTGTCTCATCGATAAACCTTTGCTTCCCTTTTCTGTAGGCGGGATAATCATCAGGGAATTGTTTTTGTAAAGCAACTTTTAAGTCTGAGTATAGATGAGCTCTTTCCGGGTGCGTTCTCAAGTAGTCTCGTGTTGTGATGAACTGAATTGCTTTTGGTGAGTTTTGTAGAAAGATGTGTATATTTTCTATTTTTTGGTCGCCATCAACAGTTTTGTAAAAAATAAAACTGTTTGGTGCAATGTAATTTTCACCCCATTCGTAACCTAGCTTCACCATCATTTCTTTTCCAAAAGAAAGGGCTCGTAAGTAGCTATGGTTACCAAAATATCTATCAAAGGTTTTGCTTTCATGTTATGTATCGACGTACTTCCGACATGTTCTATTGCTAAAGCTTTCTCGCCAAAAACCTGTTCAAGGTTTTTCTTGATAGTCTCAAACTGCATCACCCAAGCAGGATTATAGTTTTCGATTAAGTATTTTCGTTTTTGTGACTTGTCTTGATTCATAACAAAATTATAGCATTGCTAGCCTTGTATATTATTATATCATATGATAATATAATATGGATAAGAAATATAATTTCAAAACACTATGTCCACAATATCCGTCCCACTTTCTCCTCACTTAGAGGAAGAGCTCAATAAGTTGGTAGCATCTGGCTATGGATCAAATAAGGCAGACGTTGTTCGCCGTGCGCTTACTCGTGTTTCTGAGGAAGAAGCAGTACAAGCTGTGCTAACAGCTCAAAAAGAAGAAAGTCTTTACGGTGATCTCCGAGAATTAGCAAAGAAATTTAATTAGTATTTCTATGAAGATAGGGTACAAGCCGCAATTTATTAGGCAATTTAATAAGCTGCCGAAAAATCTTCAAGAAGAAGTATTGGAAAAAGTTGAATCATTTAAAGATGTTTCCAATCATCAAACTTTAAAAGTTCACAAGTTACATGGTACATTTGCTGATTGCTACAGCTTTTCTGTAAACTATAAATACAGAATTATTTTCAACTACGCAACAAAGAAAGAGGTCAACATCTTGACAATCGGCGACCATGATATTTATGCGTAGACTATTTTCGCTTAGATAAAATTGCTGAGCATCTAAAATAATTTTGAAACTGAT
>JAYUCW010000070.1:0-1720 GCA_043740125.1 Minisyncoccota bacterium | reverse complement strand
GATGAAATTACTTCCTCAGTTAAGAAGTCTAGTCTTGGCATTTATGAGTTATTTATTGCTTCTAGTTCTCTCTCGTTACATGAGTTACATGAAAGTATCTTATCTTCTCCTACTATAAATTCTTTCATGCATGACTGACATAAACTTTTGCGTCCTACTATTTGATGAGGTATATTTAGACAGTGTGTGCAGGTAGGTAGGCTACAGTAGAAAGTATCTTTTCCTGATGGCGATACTCGTAGGACATATGCGTGAGATGAAGTATGAGAATGTTTACTTCTTCTTTCACTTTCTAGTGTAGGAGAGGAAGAGATAGAAGAGAATAAGTCTTGGATTGAATTCATTTTTCTTTGTACTCTCTGTACTTAATGAAGACCATAGCCCCTGCTAATCTTGCTTCCTTTCTTGTAGGGAATTCTCCTAAGTTTTGTAGCTTAGTAGGATCAGAGGTATAATCTTTTGCAATCCAAGTAATTTTTCTAATCATACTTCTAGTACTTTCTCCCTTAGTCTTTCTTGCTGGATACCCTTAAGAATTCCTATAATTGTTTTACATGATTGCGAGATTTTATAACTCTTATCTTTACTGAATATACTAAATATCTCTATCAGTTGAGATACTGAATCTAAGTCAATTATGGTTTTATCCTCCAATTGAAGTGCTCCCATATGCTGATTGCAGACATTCAAGTAGTTTTATGATTTCTTTACTTAAATCGGCTTTGCTTTCGTTGATTATTCTGGTTGACCCATATTTCACAATCATATTTTTAGTCTCAAAGTGTTCTTTAGCCCTTCTTATGTACTTTCCCTCCTCATAAAATCTACTTGATTCAGTGACTTCTCTTAAAATTTCTATATCTAATGTCTTATCTAGAAATCTCCACTGATGTTCTTTAAGTCTTCGTTCAGGATTATTAGTGCTGCCAACGTATATTACTTCTTTGTCTTTGTTAACTATTGCATATATGAATGGCATCCTGGGTCCCCCTGGGAGTACACCCCTCTAATATAGGGGTTGCAGGCTCGATTGTCAAGAGCTTTCTTCAGTTGGCGTGCTGCGCAGGATCGATGGGAAGGGGCCTAGCTGGCTCCAGGACGCGATTGCCGGCTAGGGTTGAGGTCACCGTAGGTCGGGCTCAGCGGGCCGCTCCCAGGGTAGACTTACTCCGACTTGCCTGATAGATATTATTAGCTATCAATCCTCCACCTATGATTCCACCTAGTATGTAGAGTCTCTTCTTTTTCTTGAATTTGCTAGTAACTATGCTTTGTACTAGACAGGTACTAGCCTTAAGACTGATTTGCCTAGATAGACTTCCTCTCATTAAAGGATTTAGTTCATAGCCTCCTTTACTTAAGGTATGCTGAGTTGAGTAGATATCTCCCGCGGCTAGTGTACAGAAGAATAGTAGCTCTTTTGTCACTTATACACCACTATCATTACGAGTATCTCGTCTTTGCTTTTTCTCATATTCTTCTGCTCTTTCCTGTTCTGTCTCTTCATGCTGTGAGATACATGAGATGCAGATATCTTCTCCGCATTGAAGGCATGAGTAGGAAGGAGGTCTATTAGAGCATTCGAGGCATTTTTTACTTATGATATGTACCATCTTCTTATTCTCCTATTTGCTTGATTCGATAGTGGGTACAAGATATCTCACTTGTACCCACCGACTAATCAAGGGGGAGTTTGAGATTAGATTATGTAACTGTCCGT
>JAYUCW010000069.1:0-10419 GCA_043740125.1 Minisyncoccota bacterium | reverse complement strand
AATCTTTCTTCAAATGTTAAGTGTTTATATTTCATACAATTGTAATTTTTGCTAATGCATTAATTCTAACTGTACTACTTCAAAGGTGGGGAGGAGATGGTGACAAAGGTGATAGTCGTACCTGGGACCAAGAGTGTGGAGATAGAACAGATATGCAAGGAATTCTCAAATGAGGAGATTGTGTTCGTCGACGATAAGAGTATCTACTTTGATGATCTCGATAGAGAAGCATGTAAGAATCTGAAGACGGTTTTGTATAACGAGAACGGATTAGAGAGTTTGAAAGTTGAGCTAAAAGCAAGTAGACTTTTGGAACAGAGTAGAGACAAAGAAATATATATGCAAGTACCTGCTGGAATAATGATGAGGTAATATATTTTAACTAAACAAATCTTTACAAATCCTAAAACATATATTTTAAAACTTGATAAAGAGGGTGATGTATTTCAATCGCCGAGTGGAATACTATTTATATTCCGCCTAGACTAGGGGTGTGATGCAGATCCGCAAAGGAATTCTGTAATTTTAATAGGATTCCTGTGGACTGAACTGTCGACAGGAACTTTATCAAAGTCGAACCCATATCGGTCACCATCACTATTGGCAATGACTTTTGCTGCCATGCCTTTTGCTCTTAGACTATGAACCAATGTGGATCCGGTGACCGGATACGCAGAAAGTTCGTGACCTACGAAAACGATGTTTAGAGCGAACTGTAGTACTTCATTTCCACAGGCCTTCATAATGCGAAAGATATGAATAGCAATGATTAAGCCATGGCCAATACCGGATAGAAGAATCATGGATTCTACCTCTTATTTTCTGTCGTCAATGAACAATACTTTCACGCGACTCTCCTTTAACTTTGAAGGATCAGTATTGATTACTGCTCCTTAGAAAGCTATCAAGACTGAAGTCTCGATAGAGAATGAGCTCCACTCTCTGCTGGTTTGGAAGAAAGTCTGACTCCTCATCAAATCGGAATGCTTATTCGCTGACGTAAATTTTTTGAGTCGGACCCCTATCAGTTATTGGCGGTACTCGTACCACATAGAAGGACATTTCTTCTTGAGGAACTTAAGGCTCATAGTATCTACTTTGAAATCCTCGAGCTCGTAGTCGGTTACGACTTGCGCAAAGTCCTCAGTAACCCCCTAGTCCTTGGGGGCGTTCTTCCACACGGAAAAATTGAGGAAGTTCCCAGTAGAGAGTTCATACAGGCATAGACACTCGTTGCACTCGCACGGTTGTGGGCTTCTTGGTACAAAGCTTTAAAGTATAGGCGTTCTCCAGCTTCTCACCGCTCTTTGTTGAAGTGACTGAGAGCGTGAGTCCAGGAAACTACTTCTTTCGGGGTCTGTTCGTAGAAATTAGTGCCGATCTGAAGGAAAGCATTGACAGCTTCGAGTTAATACAAAAAAATAGTTGCTACTTTTGATACAATACCCTTTCTAGTAAAGGGTATTTCTTATAAAACTTACAACCATATTTAAAAAAATAGAAGTCCGTTTTTTAGACGGACTTGAGGTGGACGGTATGTATTTTAGATTATTTTGAAGAAAAACTCTCGTAGGTTGAGTCTCTTCCTTTCTCCTTATGTCAGTGTTTTCCCGGCATGAAAATCTAGCTGGTCTTCTAGGAAAACCCCAATCGTCTGACCTTTTTCGTTTTCAAAGAGGACTGTGAATAGTGTTTCTTTCGATAATGACCCCACTTCAACAATCATAACTCGACCAGTTTTCCCAATGTAGTTATGACCACTGCACAGAAAATATAGGAAAGGTGGTATCCATCGTGGTTTTTTGACTTCCGCCATGGCCAAGAATTTGGGGTGGATACGAGAAAAGCGGATCTCTTGTAACCCAGTTTGGACATTAATCGGGACTAACTTATTCGTAAACATAGGAACATCTCCATTTAAGTTGGTATTTAATAATGCTACATTATTTATAATAGCTTGTCGAGTTTATTGGCATCATTCTTTTCGTTGCCACTTTTTAATCAAGTCCTCATTCTTTGCTATACTTTAGAGTATGAAAATTACGATACATACTGATGGGTCAAGTAGAGGGAATCCGGGGAGGGGTGGGTGGGCAGCGGTATTGGTTACAGAGGGGAGACAGCAGATGACAGACAACAGACAGACTCATGATACAGATGAGGTGATAGAGCTTGGTGGACGAGAAGATATGACGACGAACAATCGAATGGAGTTGATGGGCGCGATTCGTGGATTACAAGAAGTTGCAGATAATAGAGAACAGAGAACAGAGGATACAAATCGAGACTCTGAAAGCCCACAGCCCACAGCCCACAGCCTAAAGTCTGTCGAGGTATGCACTGACAGTCAGTATGTAAAAAAAGGAATGACAGAGTGGATTGATGGATGGATCAAGCGAGGGTGGAAGGGGTCAACGAAGAAGCCCGTGCTTAACCAAGATCTTTGGGAAGCTTTAAAAAAAGAAGAAGATAGATTAAAGAAAAGTGGTGTGAAAGTTATCTGGACATACGTTCCTGCACACGTTGGAATAGTAATGAATGAGCGAGCAGATACCATAGCGACGATGTGTGCTGATGATGCGAAAGAGTTGCAGTTATATCGAGGACCACGTAACGAGTATGTTGTGTAGAATATGAAAAGCAGAACGTAGAGAGAAGTAAATTCATGAACACAAATACACATACAAAAACAATTATTGCAGTAGTAGGGGTTTGTATGGGGATTATTCTTGGAGAGAAATTTAATTTTGGAAGCGAGATAGCAATTGCCTCACTTTTTATTTTTATAGCTCAAGCTGCTATCTATTTTCTTGGAAAAAGAAAAAGTGAGACGGCAAGAGATACAGTACGAAGTATACTAAGAGGTACTGAAGAAACTTTTGAAAAAAAGTCTGGGTCAGAAGTTGCGCTTGTTAGTTTACTTTTTTTTGGCGCAGTATTTCTTGGAATGATAAGAATGCAATTTGTGAGTGAGGTCTCACGGTTTGTGTGTGACTCTCCTTGCACTTTTGTAGCACAGGTAATTCAAGAGCCGACATCGCATGACGTGTATCAGGTGGTGGATGTTGTACCAGTAATCTCTGTAGATGAGACTCGTCAAAACATGATGAACATCCGACTGAAGATGCCGCTCTACCCCAAAATCCATCTGGGAGAGAGTTTGTCACTCACTGGTAAAGTAACTGTACCAAAAAATATATATCCACATAAAGATGCGAAATCTTTCGATTATAAAACCTACTTGATGACTAAAAATATTGGAAGTGAGATGTTCTATCCTCATAGTAAGGTTGTGAGAAGCGCTACTACAAAAACTTTTACTGAAGAGCTGATGAGTCTTAAAGAGGAATTAATTGCAAGAATTAATACATACATCTCTCAGCCGGTAGGTGCCCTTGCTGGGGGGATGCTCTTAGGAGATGACTCTATGTCAAAGAATCTCACGCAAACATTTCGTGTATCAGGTCTCTCTCATATTGTTGTGCTCTCGGGGTT
The DNA here is from genome assembly GCA_043740125.1 of Minisyncoccota bacterium. Lineage (GTDB taxonomy): Bacteria > Patescibacteriota > Minisyncoccia > Phycocordibacterales > UBA5272 > UBA11704. The sequence goes on along the minus strand of JAYUCW010000069.1, from coordinate 6,924 downwards.
CAACATTGCGATTTTGATTAGTTCGCTGTTTCTTATTTTAAAATTTTTACCACTTCTTTTTCGTATTATTGTGGTATCGGTTATTGTTTGTTTGTTTGTGCTGATGGTGGGTGCTGAAGCATCAGTTGTGCGTGCTACGATTATGGCTTTTGTCGCCCTCCTTGCACTTTTACTCGGACGGGGGTACGTCGCTCATCAGACACTTATTCTTTCTTTTTTGTGTATTATTTTTTATACACCGAGCGCGCTACTTCATGATGTGTCGCTCCATCTTTCGTTTCTGGCGACACTTGGTATCGTGTACATGAGTGAGAGAGTTAAGAAATTTATAGAGCAGTATCTAACCCATTCTTTTTTTGATAGGTTTGGATATCACGAGATTATCGCAACAACATTGTGTGCGTATGTCGCGACACTTCCGTACCTCATGTATACCTTTGGAACAATTTCGATCTATGGGTTGCTTACAAATCTATTAGTGCTCCCACTTGTTCCAATTGTGATGCTTTTGACTTTTATAGTTGTCCTTATGTCTTTTATAAGTCTCCCCCTTTCGTACGCCTTTGGATACATAACAACACTTGGAGGTGGCTATATTATTTTGGTGGCGCAGATGACTGAAGCATTACCGTATTCATCGATTACACACAACATCACTCTTTTATCCATGCTGATGATGTATCTATGTATTGGTATCTGTAGTATATTTTTTATTCGAAATAAACAAGATGAAACGCGAGTAACAAAACACGGTGAAATTTTATCTGAAGTAATCTCTTACTAGATAAGGGTTATTTAAAATTACACGGAAAGCTTTTTGTAGAACACTTTGTAAACAAAAAAGATAACGACTAAACCGATGACTAATGAAACGCTCCCGATAGAAGCAAGTGAAATGTTTTCGCCAAAAAAATATCCGACTGATGTGAGGCCGATTGCCCATATACTGGACGCAAGAAAGAAGATGAGACATGTCAGTTTTGTTTTTGTGTTAGCAAGACCTGCGACAATTGGGATGAATGCTTTGACGGAGGGAATGAGTTTGCCAAAAAAGATCCACCACATACCACGATGAATAAAAGTATCGTGAAGTGCCTTATGAATTTTTGTAAAAGTTTTCTCGTCTACCATCAGGAGTTTTTGAGCAAAAGGCCTTTCATATTTTTTAACGAGAAGAAATGTGATGATATTTCCAATAGTATTACCGAGAGCGCCAGCAATAATAGTTGGGATAAAAAGAAGTGAACTAGTGCTTATGAAGTAGCCACAAATAATATATAAAAATTGTGATGATGGAAAGTTGAGTGCACCATTAGTAAACATGAGAATAAAAATGGCGATGTATGAAAAGGTGGAGATGAGAAAGTGAAGGTCAGGCATGAGGACATTGTAGCAGTTCTTAGAGGTTGGTGGCTAGTAATCAGGAATTAAGAGATATGCAATTTAAAGTAACTAGTCGCTAACTACTCGAGGCTGTTCCTGATACACTTAGTAGATGAATGAATGGATAGAAGATTTTAAAAAACGAGCGATTGAGTTTTTAGATTCTTATGGAAAAGTTCTAGTATGTTTCATTTTAGTTTTTGGAACTTTCATATGCAGTAGCTTAATCATCTCTCTGGTATCTTCTCATAAACTAGAAGTTTCATTTTTAGATATTGGACAAGGTGATGCAGTACTCATCACTACTCCGAGTGGAAAGCAGATGCTCGTAGATGGTGGGGGAACGAATAAAATTCTTGAAGAACTTAGTCGTCATGTTTCATATTTTGATAGAACGATCAATGTGATAGTTGCTACTCATCCTGATGCAGATCATGTGACGGGACTTATTCCAGTGCTAGAAAAATTTGACGTGAGTACTGTTATTCTTTCTCCAAGTACAGGTCATACAGGAATTTATGATGAGGTAGAAAAACATGTGAGAGATGAACACGCAGAGGTTCATATCGGAGCAAAAGGAGACATAATTGATTTTGGTGACGGAGTGATTACAAAAATTTTGTATCCATCAAAAAACTATGTTGAGAAAAAAGATGACACTAATGATGCATCAGTGAGTATAGTCATCACCTATGGTGACGAATCTTTTTTGTTAACAGGAGATTTGCCAAGCACAAGAGAAAGTGAACTTATAAGACAGCCACTAAGTTTATGGCCAAGCCACGAATCTCGGGGTTCAAATGTCACGGTGTATAAAGCGGCTCATCATGGAAGTAAGTATTCAAGTGGTGAACAATTACTCTCATACATCAAACCAGAGTACTCAGTCATCAGTGCTGGAAAAGATAACAGATATGGCCACCCAAATCCAGAAGCACTCGAGAGACTAGAAAAGTACAGTAAGGAAGTTTTCTCGACAATAGACAAGGGTGCTATTACATTTATGACTGATGGAAAAAGTATGGAAATTATAACAGAGAAATAATTTCTTTTCTTACGTGTTATTATTGCAAGTAATTTGCAGAAATATAGTAAGAGGTGGAATCGTATATATTTTTATAAAATAGTGTTGTTCTCTAAGAAAATATAAAAAATATTCCACATAGGGTGTGAGGGGTTACATAAAAAATATTTGACTTTACATAAAAATGTGCTATCATAAAACTATATAGGTTCTTTCAAAATAGTGGTCACAGCGATATGTATTTTACCGTGTAGTCCCGCCCCACTCTAACCCCGAGGCAAGACCTCGGGGTTGTAAGACCTTTGTGAAAAAAGAGAAGGTGGTGAATGGAGAATATATATCGCTGTGACTATGACCAATTTCGGTGAAATAGACTAGCAATGCCCCAGAAAGGGAAATATCATGGACTCTCGTAAATTTGGTTCCGTTGTTCTGGCATCTGTCAGTATTGCTGACGGACATCTTGATGTGTTCACTCGCGTTGCAAACGCACTGAACAAGCAAAATCCAGACCGAGCTACTGCAATGGCGACACTGCTTGAACAGGCACTTGTGAATTTTGAGGTCGCAGTTGAATCACCTCGCCCACAAACTTTAGCAGAGCGCTATGAAGCGTTTTCACCTGAGCTCAAGGCCAAGCTGATGCTTGAAAATGGACACCTGCACTTCACTGTGCAAGGGACCGCTCTCAATTCCAAAGATTGGGAAGCACGTCTTAAAACAGGTGGTCATAAATTGTCGAAGTACAGTGCGGACGTTTTGTCCAAACCAGACTATAACAAGAACCATCGGCTCGAAGCAGGAAAGATCTATAAGCTGGGTCTTGTATTTGGCACAGAAATTGCCAAAGACTCCGAACGTACAACATCTAACCTGAAAGCTCACGCTCTCCGTGAATTTGGTCCAGAAGCAAACGAAGACCTCAAAGGCGAGGTTGAACTTCTCATCCGTGAGAAGTTCACAAACGCTGAACTTCAAGCGATGGGGTTGTGGTACATTGCGGTGCTCCATAATCCGATCACTGATTCTGGCGGCCACCCGCGCGTCCTCTATTCGGATCGGTTCGTTGGTTCGTACGTGCGTGCCTACTACGATGGTCCTGGCGGTCAGTGGCGCGCCCGTGGGGCTTTTGCCTCCCTCGCAAGTTAGCGCTTAGACTTCGGTCACTGAGAACTTTTAGTTCCTTTGACCTTAGTCCTATCAGCTCGTATATTACAGAAATGTGGTATACGAGCTTTTGTTTTGTATACTTGAGAATGAGAGTAGGTTAATGAATGCACGATCACGGTTTTGCATCGCCGAAATCAGTATCCATACATCAAGAATATCTACGATCAAGGTTTTAGATAGAGTGGTGCATGCCGTCTACAGGTGTCTACATATGACCTGTAGACTAGACACTTCAAAAATGAAGTTACTTGGTATATCTTTTTGGGTGATTATAATCACGAATAAAATTCATCTTGAAGATTTGTAGACATTTCAACAAGAGGTGGCACAGATGGAAAGATATATACTTCTGACGGCAACCCGAACGTCCTCTATTCGAATCGGAACGATGGTTCGTACGTGAATGCCAACTACGATAATCCTAACGATCAGTGGAACGACAATGGGGCTTTTGCCTCCCTCGCAACTCACTTCATTTCTAAAGGCAGACACTCGTGTCGGCCTTTAGTTTTTCTTCTCTATCATTTGCTTTGTCAGTTGTCCGTGCCAACCGCCTAATACCCTTCCAATTTTAGAGGTTTTTTCAGAAATGGCAATATATTTTTTCGTAACCCTTCACACCTTGAAATAGAAACTTGATAAACTCTTTATTTTTGAACAGTTTTTAGATATAAAGATTTTTAATAATCCCATGAATTTTCTTAAAAGTTCTTCTTTTATAACAAAACCAACTTGAGAGTGTGAGAGGTTACATTTTTTCAGATCAAGTGATTTTGTTTCAAAAGAATAGTAAAAAGTTACTTCTGCAACTCATTTGCAAAAAAAAAGCCCCAGAAGAGGCTTTTTAAGTACAAAATTATGCCAAGCATTTTAATCACCAACATAACATCTACTTACACCATTTCTGCCGATCATGATATAGACTGATGAGCAAAGTGAAAGCAAGGGACCAGGTTCTTCTTCTTTTTTTCTGATAATTTCTTGCACGCGTGTCTCAAGTTTTTTATCAAGAAAAAACATTGTGGTTGGGCGTTCAAGAGCTTCCATTATCAGTTTTCTATCAGATATCTTTTTTGAATAGACGAATTCTTGGCAATTCTTAAAAGATTTTCGATACCCCATTTTATGTTTATGGAGGTCGTCGACTCCCTCAAACTCCTCACCATAATCTTCCATTGACCAGCCAGTATCTAGTCGTAGATGCCATTCATCTTTATTTTGATGTAGCTTAAGGTCATCTCCCAAGATATGGAAAAGTTCTTTTTGTCCACAGTGGGCGCATGGAAATCCATACATATAGTTCTCCTCTTCTGATGCAAGATGTCAGATTTATTTTATACTATACACTATAATCAACCAAAAACAAATACCGAGATTTTTCAAAAACAGGGTTAGTTGTCCTCCTTTTATGTTATAAGGAAATCTGTGGAATTCTCTAATTACAGAATGTGGGTATTTGTTTTTGGGTGGCTATAGTAGATGAAAGTCAAAAGCGCGACCACAAGGCTCACAATTTCTTAGGTTGTATTTAATCTTTTGAAATCGAAGTCCTATCTAGATTCGCACTTTTTGTGTTCTGCCACATTGCAACCCCTCCGCTTTACCAGGGTGGTGGACAGGTGATTGATATGCTTGAAAAGCATATCAATCCAACATCAATAAAGTTGATGTTGTTGGGTAAAAAAAGAACCACGGATTCTGTCCGTGGATTTCTTTTTTGCACTTATTGCTAGGTTTAAATTTGCTAATTCGCTTGTGCTAGTTCTACATCCATTCCGCGGGTTAGAGCTTGATTTGGAGATGGATACCTTTCTTCATGCAAGAAGTACAGATCTTAACACGAGGTCCATTAGGGATACGAGCCCACTGGAGGTTTGGGTACACACGACGATTACCACAGGGGTTAAACTTGGTAGCACGAACAGAGTTGGAATATTTTCCAACAACTTTTGAACCTTTTGCGCAGAGTGGACAGATGTTTGCCATAGATGTAGTGGTTAGTGGCTAGTTACTAGAAAATTAAAAGTATCACTAATCGAATGTGTGTAATTGTAGCATCTTTTGGTTTTTTTGCAATGCTTACTCTTTATTTCTTTAGTATAGCCAACCAAAAACAAATACCGATGTTTTTTAAAAACAGGGTTAGCTGTCTACCTCTTATGTTATAAGGAAATCTGTGAAATTCTCTAATTTCTAATTACAGAATGTGGATATTTCTTTTGGGGTGGCTGTATCTATTCACAAGATTGAGTAATAAAATCTCTATAAGTTAAAGGTTTTCTGGCTATATTATGATAAAAATGGAAATAATTACCTGGAAATACTTTTATAAAATATAGCGCTTTCAGTTTTGTGAGGAGATATTTTCTTTAATAAAATTTTATTAATAAAGAATCCTTGATACCTCGCCGATACAAAGCGGAGCTGTGAGGGAAGAGCTCTGCTCCGGGGAGCTTCGTTAGCATATTTTACCTAAGCGCTAACACTTTCTCATGGTATTATATTTATATGACTGATTTAGTAGGCATTTCACAGGGAATATTTCCGTTTCTCATTATTATGTATTCTATTGTGTTACATGAGATAGCTCACGGCTATGCAGCCTATATACAAGGTGACAAAACAGCTGCTCGTGCAGGGAGACTTACTCTAAATCCACTACCTCATATCGACCCTGTCGGATCTGTGGTCGTACCGTTATTTGCGTTCCTCACATTTGGTACTTTTTTTGGTTGGGCAAAACCCGTTCCGTATAACCAGTACAATATTAAGAGTAATCTCGGTCTTGCATTTGTTGCCGCAGCAGGAATCTTGACCAATCTTTTTTTAGCACTCATTGCCGGTATTTCCTTTAAGTTTCTTTATATACAAGGACTTTTAACACCAGAACTTGGTAAAGCAATTTATACAATTATTTCCGTTAACGTTTCACTCGCATTTTTTAACCTCATCCCCATACCACCATTTGATGGAATGGCTATTTTAGAAGCACTTTTTCCAAGACTTACTATTACAAGTCGCGCAGTGTATAATCCTGTGTTCATGGTGGTTGCAATTATCATTGCTTCTGGTCTCTACGGGATTTTTATGCCATCAATATTTTCTTTTATCCAGTCAGTTCTTATGTAATAAGGTTTTTTAGAGAAAGTGGAAAAGTGTCTTTTATTTTTGTCTTTTATGTCCTATACTAAAAAGTACAATGAGATCAATTAACTCTTTACAGAATAAAAAAGTAAGCACAGGAACTGCTAATAAAAATCTACAAAAAAGTCTTCGTAGCAGTAAGTCTAGTACTAAAGTTGTCTCACCGTATGTTAAGAAGTTAAAGCGTTATGTAAAACAAGGAG
>JAYUCW010000068.1:0-1751 GCA_043740125.1 Minisyncoccota bacterium | reverse complement strand
TTTAACTTATCTACAACAGTTTCAGCGATATGTTCAGCTGTATCTGGTAATGCCCCAGCAAGTTCTTCAACTTTTGCTTCTACTGCATGCATTACTTGATCTGGAATAAGTTTTTCAACATCATCTGGGATGACATCATGGATTCCTTCGATTATTTCATCGGCTAGTGACATAGATTATATACAAAAAGCTTATTAGTGACTATTACATCTTGCTTATTATGTATATAGTATTGTAGCATACCTACTTTTAAAAGATGTTTTATGATGTATACTTACTATCGTAACTATTTACATCAACAAAATATAATCATCATATATATTCTATGGAATCATCTTCATTACGCAATTCAAAAAAAGTACGACTCTGGACAATAGGTGGGCTTATTGTGATCGCAGGAGTTATTTTTTATTTCATTAAAGGTACTGCTGCCAAAGTGGCAGTTGGAGCTATGATCGCACTTCTTCTTGTTGCTTTCGGAATGGAAGCCAAAGGAACAGACTACGACATGAAAAAACTTATTGAAACAAAATCATTTTCAAAAGCAAAAATCGAGCGTGACCCAACAACAGGCAATATTACCAATGCTGACGCCTTCTGTAATGCACAAGACATCGACTATAACTGCAAAGACTTCAGGACTCAAAAAGAAGCCAATGACCTTTACCAGAAATGTAAGAGTGCAGGGAAGAACATGGATGTTTATGGGCTAGATGGTGATAAAGATGGAAGAGTGTGTGAGTCACTACCGTCCGGTAAGTAAAGATACCTCTGTCTCTTACAAAAATTCCCAACATCTTTTGGGAATTTTTATATTCCCCTTTCGTATCTGTTACAGGACTTACACACTTAGATGAAATTCGAGGAGAAACCTTTATTGTAGAGGAAATGTACTAATAGTACATTGACGATAAAATTTATGGCCAGGCCACGTGCCCAGGACACGAATTTGCTAATTCGTCTGGTGATTCGGGAGTTTCGACTTATGTCCAAGACACGAGTTTGCTAACTCGAGAAGGTCGCTAAGTGCGTAAGTCTTGTGTTAGAATCGGAAGTATGAACGAACATCCACACGATCCTCTCTATTCTATAACACTAAAAACCATTCTTGAGACCCTTGTTACAGAATACGGCTGGGCATCTCTTGGTGAGGAAATAAAAATAAAATGCTTTTTAGTTGACCCAAGTATAAAGTCCAGTCTCATATTTTTAAGAAGAACTCCGTGGGCACGAACAAAAGTGGAAGAACTATATCTCGTGACGATCAAAAAACAAGTGAGAGGTTAAAGAGTAAAAAAATGTGTAGAGCATTAATTAAAAAATTAACATCTTTATCTTTAATTTGTAAAACTAAACTACCCAAGAACTCAAGAATAAGAAAGAATAAGAAAAGCCCCGACCGTATAGGTTGGGGCTCTTGTGCTACAGGATGTAGCGGGATCAGATTCAGATCGACTACAAATCTTTGCGGGTACGGGTAGTGATATAACCAGCACCCAAGAGGGCCAGGAGAGCAAGCGACCCTGAACCAGGCTCAGGAACTCGGTTTATTGGCGGTTGACCTTGAGGTTGATCAACTTGTACGTTGATGGCCACCGAGTTGAGCAGGAAATCGCCGTTCAGAAACTCTTCAAGTTTGAAAGTGTAAAGTCCTGGGGTATTTACATTAAACGCGCCACCAGGGGTGTTGGCAAACTTCACATTCTGGGAGTTTTGAAATCCGTGGAATGGAGAAGGTGCGATAGAGTTAT
>JAYUCW010000067.1:0-4403 GCA_043740125.1 Minisyncoccota bacterium | reverse complement strand
TTTCTGTATCTATATCTGGCTCCAATTTATGAGTTATACCCCACTTCACTCCCTTGTCAAGACTAACTGTTCCCACGTAAATAAATTTCCTCTCAGTGGTTTGGGTGTTTGTTTTCCAGAATCGCGCGTGATGTCTTTCATTAACAGTGTTTGTTTCTGTAGGCTTTTCAAAACCAAAACTATGAACTTTTGTATTCCAAAATGAAGGAGTCATCGGTGCTGTGGGATACGGTTGGTGAAATAGTGCCGCTTTAAAAGTGTGAGTCAAAGATTCTATCCCAACAGCATCTGCTGTATACCACCCAGCATCTTTAAATGCTTTTAGAAGTGATTGGTCGTCTTTTGCAACCATTATAAAACTAATAGGTTCTTGTGGTTGTCCGACTAACCCTTCTGTATATTTTAAGGAATTGTTTTTTTCTGGGAATATATCTAAGGGATTAGAAATAACTTGAACAGTGGGTGTATATGTATTAAGAATAGGTTTATAGTAATAAGCATACCCTATATAAAAGATAAGCTCGCACACTACTAGACTAATAGCAATATATTTAAAATTCTTTGGTGCAGATAGTGAACTTACAACTTTGTACTTTGAGATATACCACTCTGTAAAAGTGACACCAATAATAAGCCATAATAATCCAACCAAATAGCCACCCAACACATCACTCGGGTAATGAACACCAAGATAGATGCGACTAAATCCTATTAGGAAAATAATCAGAAAACCGATGAAGAGGGTTATAGTTTTGGTTTTCAATTCCTTAAGGTGTCTCCAAAGAAAATATACTAAAAAACCATAAAGTACCATGGCTATTGTTGCGTGTCCACTTGGAAATGAAAGTGACATCTCTTGATAGAAAGGCAGTAGTTCGCTAGGACGGGATCTATGAATGAGAAGTTTCCCTATAAATACAAACGATTCGCTTCCAGCAATACTAACCCATAATGATAAAACATAAATTCGTTTTTTTAATAACCAGAACAATATGGAAGCTATAACTGCCATACTGATTACTACTTGTCCCTTGCCCAAGAGAGTAATCCAAAGGAATACTTTTATAAGTCCAGGATCTCTGAACGCGTATAAAAGGTTAGTTAGTCTGGTATCAAAAGATACAATAATATCTGACGCTAAAACATCCTGTACAATTCCCAAAAAGGAGAACAAAACATACACGAAAGCAATTCCTAAAATAGTAAAGGGCAACCCAAAAAAATTGTCTTTCTGGGATCTCCTTTCTAGAAAGGAAAATATTTGAGGGTTTTGTTGAACAACTTTTTTAACTTCAGAATTATCTGTTATTGCTTTAGTTATTGAAATAAGAATAGATCTAAGAAAAGCAAAAATTATGTTTCTTTTCTTAACTACAAGCCATACACCAAAACCAAAAACTACAACAGCTACAAGAAAAATACCAAGACGAGACGACCAAGCTTCAACAACTGTTAGAGCTCCACCGAAGAAATACCCTACAAGTAAATGAGACGCCGCCCAAAGAAAAGCACTTATTATATTCCAAAACAAGAAAATACGTATGTTCATTCCTGTGAGCCCAGCTACGAAGGGAATAATAGGGCGTAAAAGTCCTACGAAACGAGCAAAGAAGATACTTTTATTCCCGTATTTTTTAAAAAACCTCTCTCCTGTATCCAAATGGCTTACCTTCAAAAATTTATTCTCTTCTTTGAAAAAATGAGTTCCTTTTGTGCCAAGATAATAACTGATGCCATCACCTACGATTGCTCCAATCGCTGCGAACAAAATTAAGTCCCCAATATCAAGATACCCTTGTGAGGACAGTAAACCCATAAAGATGATAATTACTGCCCCTGGAACAAATGCCCCTACAAATGCGAGTGATTCCAAGAGAGACACCAGTAATATAAACCAATACCCAAACATACCTAAATGCTCAATCGTCGGGAGGAGGTGATTAACAAAACTCATAAGATTAATACTATCTTATTTGTAAAGATTAGTATATGTTTGGTATATTCTCTACATCAAGCAAAAGAGTAGAGATATTAAGCAGAAGATAAAGACTAATCTTTCTCAAACAAAACTCAAATTAATAAAGTTAAGAAGACGCGCACCAAAGTAAAGAAGACAAAAAAGAATAGAGAAGTACACATGACTACATCTCTAACAGCAACTAATACGAATACATAGTTTACTGTGACCAAATCTAAAAAGTACCCAATTATTGTTTTTTAGATTTTGGTTAACCGTACGCAACGACTATGCAGTTACTGTGTAGAGCGGTTAAGTGATTCAGTGAATCCGATGAAACTCGGGCACAGAACTCGGCTCAACTTGGCTAGGGCTGTGGGACGATGTTGGAATCTTACTTCAAACAAAAGTAAAAACTAGTGACTAGTAGCGCTTGGATGAAAGTTATCAACATAACCCTTTTCCACTCCACGGATGGTAAAGGTAAAGGTTTGAAAAAATATACTATCGCTAAAGATAAAAAATATACGATCGCAGCCATCACCGTAACCACCAGAAGATTTGGACCTTCAGGGTTACTTAAAAAGAAGAATATAATTCTAGAGCATACAATAGCTGTTATGCCCAAAATGAGTAGTGAAATCTTTTTTGATCTGAAATACATATTACTAAGTATATAGTAGAAACTAAAAGCTAGGAGTTCTGTTCGATACTGTAATCATATTATCGAGCTTTTCGGTATGTAAGATTTTTTCTTTTGCAACGTCAACTATGTAGGGACCGCGAGAGGCTGCGCGCATTTCGTAATGCCACACATTACAAAAGTTAACCTTTTTAGTAGCTTATTAGTAACTTACAAGTAATAAACAATACATACAAACTTATGAAAAAACTTATCACTCTCGGGGCGGCATCACTTGCGTTATTATTTTCGTTAAATAGCGTTCAAGCTGCAGAGCTTCCACAATGGAATGCAAGCGGAACATGGAATGTAGCTTTTGATTATCTTGGCTCAACATATACACATGATATGATGTTGACCCAAGATGCTACAGGAACAATTACAGGAACAGGTGGGTATCCGGCAGGAGGACCTCATTCTTTCGCATGGATGATCGATAACGGTTCTTTAACAGGTAATACACTTCACCTTGATACTCACTATACTCTTGGTGCTGCTTGTGCCATGACTATTAATGGTGTCGTGGCTACATCAGGAACGATGAGTGGAACATGGTCTGATAACTGTGGAGGAGCACGAGGTGGGACATGGACTACTTCAAGCGGTGCAGCTATAGCGCTCGGGTCACTCGCTGCTGAAGATTTTGGCATCGTTAATTACGATACAGGTCTTGGAATCTTAAAGGGATTCACAGCAGGATTCGGTCTGCAGAATGCAACATTCGCGAATGTTCAATCAGTGGTGGTGAAGCTTTACTCTGGAAGTACACTGCTTCAGACCAACACTGCGACAACTCTCGTTGGGTCAACTATACTTGGAAATCAAATTTCCTCACCATTTGATGTATTCGGTACCTTTAATTATGTAACTGATGGGTACTGGGTCAACACGCGAGGAAGTGAGTATGGCCAAACAATGGTTCCAACCAAAGTAGTTGCAACGGTAGTACTTGCTAACGGTAAGACGGTAACTGCGGAGAACACTCTTCTTACGGGTGATCCAGCAACTATCTACCCAGCGATTCCCGTACCTCCAACTACTCCAACAAACAAGAATCAGTGTAAAAATAATGGCTGGAAAAACTTCACTAACCCTTCTTTCAAAAATCAAGGACTATGTGTAAGTTACACTAACCATCATTAATCAGGATACTCAATTCTTGATTCCGGATTCTTAACAAGAGATGAAAACAAAGACCACCAAAGGTGGTCTTTGTTTTTTGTCCGGAGTGTGTTTTGTTTATGTATTGGGATTACATTCTGTAATCCATTCAATACCATTTGTATCCCTTAACATACCGAAGTATGTTCCCCAGGCACTGTCACCAGGTGCCGCTTCTATCTGCCCTCCATGTGAGAGTCCATTAAATAGTCTTTCAGCTTCTTCTTTACTGTCTGCACCTACATGGATTTTACTTCTGTTTTCCTGCTCATTTACTTTTCCCATAAATGTCGGCAAATCATTTCCTATCAGGATATGTCCGCCATCAATAGGCAAAGTGATCTGCATGATCTTCTCTCCATCTTCTCCGACTGGGATTCCAGGACCTGTGAGATCTTTGAAGCGAATCACTTTGCTAAATTCGCCACCAAAGACGGACTGATAAAAAGTAAAAGCCTCTTCTGCATTACCATTAAAATTGATCCATGGGTTTAGTGTTGTCATGTAGGTAAGTATACAATTTTTTGTGGTTTGGGGTATGTTTAAGGTAACTTACGTTTACTGGGGCTGTTGCGATTCAGATTAGAAGTTAAGCCTTTTTTT
>JAYUCW010000066.1:0-10659 GCA_043740125.1 Minisyncoccota bacterium | reverse complement strand
TTCAAATGTTAAGTGTTTATATTTCATACAATTGTAATTTTTGCTAATGCATTAATTCTAACTGTACTACTTCAAAGGTGGGGAGGAGTAACCTAATTTCTTTAATTTTTCTAGGAGTTATTCATGAAGGATGCCGATTCGACAGCTGAAGCTGTGCTGGTTATTGGGTTGTACCAAAACCCACAAGGAAAAGTTCTCACCCCTTTGACCAGGTCAGACGCCTGGACAACACAAATGTGGCGTATTACAGGTGGTGGGGTTGAACCTAGTGAGACACCGGAGCAAGCAGCTATTCGCGAAAAAAATGAAGAAGTAGGACTATTTGTCAATGAACTTCACTTGTTCCAGAGTTACGAGAAACCCTCGCGTTCTCCTCTTCACAAAGCACACGTACAGCATGTATTTTTCGGAGTCATTCCCACTATCTCTGGGTTTAAAACCCATGCAAAAGATGGTGAAGAACACCTGACCAACGAGCTTTTCCTTATTGAAGATGTGGTAAGGACACTCCCCCACCGAGGGTTTCTGAGTGGTTATCAAATTCTTGGTGCGCATGCCAAAATATTGCAACAGTCGTTTAACAAAATCTTCGGATAATTAACGATCACTAAAAAAAGAACACCTCAATAAAGGTGTTCTTTTTATTTTTGAGCCGTTGAGCAGAATTGACTACAAGTTTCATCTCGTCGCCACTCGATGAACTCGCAGTCCGCCGCTCGTGGTTTTTCTCGCTAGAAAAACATCACTGTGCCCATTCAATTCTGTTATGACATGAAGCAGTTCATGTCTACTCAAAATACGCTGCGCGATTTTGAGCTCAAGACCCAAAAAATGCTTCGCATATTTTTGAGCCGTTGAGCAGAATTGAACTGCTGACCTCGTCATTACCAATGACGTGCTCTACCAACTGAGCTACAACGGCTTATTATATTTATAGCACCGACACACTGTGTGCACGTTTAGTATATCTTCGCGGCCGAGCCGACTCGAGCCAGACAGCTAATTCAACAAGAACGTGCATAGGATTGTAGCAAAAAAACACCCTAATCGCCAGTTTATAAAAAAGTTAGAGAAAAATATCTTTTAATAGCTATCCTAGCTACTAAACCACTAACTCTTAATTTTCTTCCCTATCTTATTCTCTTCTAATAATCGATATTCGTCGATGAGTTTATGATTCCCAGAAAGGAGTACTTTTGGGACTTTGTACTTTTTCTTGTTGTGTTCGTAGACTTCTGGGCGGGCGTAGATTTCGTGAGAAGCGATTCGCTTCTCTTCTAGTGACAGCTCTGCGTGAAGCACCCCTTTAATTTGTCGTGAGATGGCGTCGATACACACCATAGCAGGAAGCTCCCCTCCTGTGAGCACATACTCTCCTATACTCCACTCTTTAGCTTTTAAAATTTTCTTAACCCGAGAGTCCACTCCTTCGTACCTACCACAAATAAAGATGATGTCAGTGTAATTTTTGGCGGAAGTTTGTGCGAGAGTGTTAGTAAACATTTCTCCTCCAGCGTTAAAGATAACAGTGAGAGCTTTTGGCTTTTGGCCTTTAGCTATTAGCTTTTTATGATTTGCTTCTATTTTCTTTTGTATTTTTTCAACACAGTTAATAATCGGGTCTACCCACATGACCATGCCTGGTCCACCACCGTATGGCTTACCATCGACTCTACGATGCTTGTCAGTGGTGTATTCACGGAGCGCGTAGGTATTGACCTCAATTAACTTATTTGTGATAGCACGAGAAATAATAGACTCAGCGAAGTATGAGACGAACATGTCAGGGAAAATAGTCACGATATGGTACCTGAGTGGCGATTGCATTTTCTGCTTCATACTTGACATACTAGCATAATAAGTGTATAATAAGCAAGGTTTCTATTAAATTAACATTTAACTTTTGGAGTTCACTATGAACATTGGAAAAGGTATCGCAGTTGCGAGCATTTGGGTCGGGGTGGGTATTGCCTCCTTCTCACCTATTGCCGTAGGAAATGGTATTACGGTGCTAGCGATAGCTGCTTCGTTAGCAACATATGTTGTGGCATTACTCTTTTAATCTAAGTTGGAAATCAAAGCTCTCGCAAGGGGCTTTTACTTTTATCTTAAAATAGAATCTAAACTTGCGTCAGAGTCTGTGGTCAAAAATTGCTTTAGTTACGAGGCGAGAATGGTTTTTATGAGAAGACGTAGTAGACCTACGGCGACGATTAAAAACCATTCTCAACAAAGTAAATGAAGTGATTTTGGACTACAGACTTTTTAAATCATTCATGACAGCGTCAACGTCCGCAGTATCATACCGCGGTGTGTATGACTGAGATCCTTCTTCCTTCTTCACTTCCTTTCCTCCATTAAATGCTGGCCTCCCTTCTGGTTCATTAATCTTCAAATTTACTCGTGCGTTATTCTTCATCCCTACAACACGAAGTAATGTACGCAGTGCCTTGGCAGTTGCACCATCACGCCCTATAATCTTCCCCATATCAGCTGCATCAACATCAAGTGTGATAAGTACCCCCATCTCATCGACTCTTCTTTCAACTTTCACCTTGTCAGGATTATCTACTAAAGCTTCCACAACGTACTGGACAAATTCTTGATCTTTCATATTGTATTATTGTTCTTATATTTTTAGTGTAGCAATCTCTTAGCTATTATGTATGGAAGTTATTCACATGGGCAGTGACTAGTGGTTAGAAAAATAAAATACAGATTAAAATTCAAAAGCGTGACCTTCGGTCACGCTTTTGAATTTACTAACCACTAATCACTGGCAACTAACCACTGCTACGCCTTCACTGCTTCTTTTTTCTGAGGAGTCTTCTTTGGAAGAACATTTATTTTCTTACCTGTAAGGATACCTTTTGAAATAAGAAGATTATGTGCCGTTGGTGTAACTTGTGCACCGACTCCAATCCAATGCTTCACACGGTCAGCTTTTGCTTCGAAAATTCCCGCTTTAACATTATACGTTCCAACAATCTCCGCGAACTGAGATGTTTTAGCCTTAAGAGTACTCTCAGTAACTATGAGTCGAAAGTGTGGGTCGTTCTTGCGTCCTATGCGCTGTAATCTGATTTTTAACATGTGATGTATTCTACCACAAGTACGTAAAAAAAGGAAATTCCCAAGATTCTAGGCGTAAAGAAATCTGAAGAATAGGAAATTAGCTATTTAGTTAGAATTTATTTTTTTATGATAATAATCAGTCACAAGTAAATTAACCTTATCTACCAATTGTTTTCCAGAATAGTCAACTTTAAGAATAACATCCAAGGCTCCATCTTTAAGTGCTTTGTTAATAGTGTCTACATCAGAAATATTAGAACAAACAATGACAGGAATACTAAGGCCTCCTCCATCTTTAACTTTTCTCAAAAATCCAAAACCGTCCATTCCAGGCATCATAAGATCTAATAAAATAACATCAGGCAAACTTTTAATAACACTGTTCATTCCCTCTAGTCCATTACCCTCAACAACTACTTCGTAGCCATATTTTTCAAAACTATGTCGATAAATATCCTGAAGATCTTTATTATCTTCAATAATCATTATTTTTTTCTTAATCTCTGACATACAATTTGTAAGTTATTAACTATGCTTAACTTCTGGAAACTTAATATAGAATTGCGATCCTTTATCTTTACCAAGAGATTCTGCCCAAATTTTTCCTTTTTGAGCTTCAGTGAATTTCTTCGCTAAATAAAGCCCAAGTCCACTTCCTAAAATATTCACCTTTTGTAAATCTGCTCGCGAAAACTCTTTAAAAAGAGATGGTATGACTTCAGGATCAATTCCAACTCCAGTATCTGCAACCTTAATAATAACATAGCCTTCTTTATTGGTTACCGAAACATCAATAGAACCTTCTGGTGTGTATTTAATTGCATTATCAATGATATTAATAATAATTTCTTTAAGCTTTGCTTTATCTGCATAAATAACATGTTTATGTGATGTGGAGAGGAAAGGTGTGATTGTTATACCTTTCTGTTCAGCGTGAATTGTAAATATTGAAAGTATTTCATTAATAATAATAGTTACGTCGAACTTACTTGGAATATACTCCATCTGTCCCAATTCAATTTTTGACTTATCAAGATACTCAGCTAAGAGTGTTGTTACATCATTACCTGCAATCATTATCTTTTGGAGTAAATCTTTTACTTCTTTATTAATGACTCCTTTGTCACCATCTAATAACATAGTTGCATATCCTCTCATAACCGTAATTGGTGTACGAATTTCATGTGTTGCAAAACTCATCAATTCTGATTTCTGTTCATTGGCAAGTTCGATTTCAAAAGTATTTCGCACCAACTGAATACCAATCACAATAGTGAGAAGAAAAACCAAAATACGAAGCATCAGCTGCTCTACTGTTTCTGCCAAGATAAGCTCAATAAGTGATACAACACACAAGAAGAAAATAAAAAGTCCTGCAAAAATATTTTTAACATGAAAGAGTTCTACAATATAAATTGCGTACGCTGTAAAAACAATGACTGGGAAAATAAAAAGTGCTCCATAGGGAACAAAGTCAAAATTTTTAAAACCAATCGGAAGAATAAAACTAAATAAAAGAAGAAGTCCAGCTGTGAGAGACATCCCCGTGAACATCAGCATCACTTGACGTCGCTCATCCCCTTTTGTTTCTCCAATACGTCTAAAAAGAACCACAATACCTGCAATGAAGAATGACAGCGTTACGATACCCGCTAAAATAATTCCCTGACTTTTCTCTGGGCTAAGAGTCTCATCTGGTGAGATAAAGTTGCTAAATTTACTGAATACAAAAGGAATAAGAAGAAGTGAGGAACTAAAGAACGCAAGAGGCAACAAGGCATATCTATGCCATAAAGGAAGCACTTTTTGTTCATTAGGAAATACATACGCTAACTGAAAAAATGCATATGCATGCCAAATAGAAAGAAAAATATGGAAACGAAGTGCAAGCAACGCATCAGCCGGATTGGTAAACTTATACAAAAAGTAATTGGAAATTCCCCAAAAAATTGTCACAAAAGCAAAAAAGAGGAAGCTTCTACTTGTAATACTATTTTTACTTCTATAGAGAACTGCCGCTGCAAGAGCGAGAACTCCTGCAACTGCAACCCCAACTCCAATAAGGTCAAAATGAACCCCTTCAATAATGCCATCAAGAAAAGTAAGATCCATAATAAATAAAGTAAAAAATAGTAAGGCTTTTTTGAGCGACCTTATTGTAGTATATACGGAATAACAAAAATATGATGTGTGTAACTATTGTCAGTTAATCCGAGGAGCATGCTCTTTATGCTTACTTTTACTTCCACTCAAAACAAGATCTATTTTTTGGACCAATTCTTTTCCTCCATAATTCACTTTAAGTAATACTGCGGCTGCCCCAGCTAAGAGAGCTCTATCGTGAGTTGCTTGATCTGAAAGATTGGAACACACCACAACAGGAACATTAACATCAGTATTTTCTTGCATCACACGCAAAAAATCAAAACCATCCATATTCGGCATCATAACATCAAGTAAAATAATATCTGGTTTCTTTTCAACCACTTCAGATATTCCAGAAAGACCATCACCTTCAATAATCACGTCATATCCTCCAGCTTCGAAATTAACAGTGTACATTTCTTGAAGACGTTTATCATCTTCTACTATCATGATCTTCTTTTTCATAGCATCTATGATAGCGTGTCTAGAGATATCGTGCAACGTTAACACTACACAATGAGCGTATAGTCGATCACCTTCAAGTCGAGATTCGCACTCTTCACCTTTATTTTTACAGGTGTACCGATTTTCCATTCTCTACCAGTTCTTTCACCGAATACTCGTCCACCTTTTTGATCGAAATTATAAAAGTCATCCCCTAGATCACGAAGTCGTATCATTCCCTCACACTTACTTTTCTTTTCTTCCACAAAAATACCCCACTCTGACACTCCGGAAACCATGCCATCGAACTCTTCCCCAATACGGTATGACATGTATTCAACTTGCTTGTACTTAATGCTACCACGTTCTGCATCTGACGCTTCCTTCTCACGACGAGATGCTTGTATACAGAGCTTCTCGTAAAATCCTCGCTCCTCAAGCTTTGGATAGTCATTGGTAAGCACTCGCATTAAGAGGCGATGCGTAAGAACATCTGGATAACGACGAATTGGAGATGTGAAATGTGAGTAGAAATCAAATGCAAGACCATAGTGTCCAACGTTATTTGTACTATAGATAGCCTTTGCCATAGAACGTGTGATATGCACTTGGAGTAGTGCCTTTTCAGGTCTGTCACCCATTTTGACGAGCAAGTCATTTAAGTCTTTTGAAGGAATAAGGCCGTCCATAAATCGTACGGTACATCCAAGACCTTTAATATATAGATTAAGGTCATGCATGCGATCTGCATCTGGTTTATCATGGATACGGTAGATACAAATTGCATTTCCTTCACCTGCTACCTCTTCTTGTTTTTTGGTGATGAACTTACTGACATACTTGTTAGCTAAGAGCATATACTCTTCGATAAGCTTGTGCGTGTCTCCGCGAGATTTCACATAGACATCAATCGGTACACCATTTTCATCTAACTTAAACTTCACTTCTTCAGTTTCAAGTTGAAGAGCTCCATTGTCAAAGCGTGCGCGATTTAACTTCTTAGCAATGAGATTCAAGGTGTTTAGTTCTTCATAAAAATCTCCAGCTTTAGTATCGAGTGTTATCTGTGCATCTTCGTAACTATAACGACGATGTGAGTTAATGAGTGAGCGACCATACCATTCATTATAGACCGTTCCTTCATCATCAAGTTCAAGGACACATGACATCACGAGTCTGTCTTCACCTTGTACAAGTGAGCATAGATCATTTGAAAGTACTTCCGGTAGCATCGGAATGACACGATCCACAAGATACACAGAGGTCTCACGAGCTATCGCTTCTTGGTCAAGAGCCATACCATCACGTACATAATATGACACGTCCGCAATGTGTACACCAATTTCGTAGTGACCATTCTCTAGTTTTTGGAAAGAAATCGCATCGTCAAAATCTTTCGCATCAATCGGATCGATAGTAAATGTAGGGATGACACGAAAGTCTCGTCTATCTTTTTTATCTTCTTCTGTTATACCACGAGCTTTAATACTGTTTGCCTCTTCATTTACCTCTTTTGCATGCTCGTCAGAAAACCCACGCTCAAGAGCATACGCGAGCATCTCGGCATTATTATCCCCTGGCTTCCCTAAGATATTCGTCACCTTACCGACTGGAGACTTCTTCGCATCCGTCCAGTCCGTGATCGCTACGATCACCTTCATCCCAAGTTCCGCATCCATTCGTGCATTATTCGGCACGATGATATCCGTATACATTCTCTTATCATCTGGGACAAGAAATATCATTCCATTTTCTTCTTCCAACACTCCAGCGTAACCTTTGCGACCACGTTCCATTATCTGTGTCACACTCCCATAGAGCTCATCTTCGCCTTTTTGGTTCTTGTGCTTACCTAAAAGCTCCACCTCAACATAGTCTCCCTGAAGGGCCGTATGGAGGTGGCTATGATCAACAAAAATCGCTCCCTCTTTGGACTGTTCTAGATCTGTCACCCGCACATATCCATCTTTTTTAGAAGTAATACTAATATTCCCCGTAAATAGTCGTTGCATATCGATTATATTTTATTTTTAAGACTATATAAATTATCAAAACCTTTAACTATACTATCAAAACTATGTGTAGGTAACCTAACCACATACTTTCCTAACCTTTTTGTATCAATAATAGTAATTTGATGTAGGCAAATTGTTTTTGTTACATCACGATAAACAACTTGTATGTATCATGTTCCATTTTTTAACTTACTTGTAATTGGCGCCACAAGACAAAGGTCGTGTGAAAGTTTTTTTAAAATAATAACAGGTCTATGAAAAAGTTCGTTTTTACCGTCCATTTCATTCCCAATGTTCACACCTAGTGAACACCACCATATGTCTCTTTCTTTTATCGTAGGAACTTTCTCAAAAGTGTTTATATGCTTCTTAAGTACACTCCACTTATCAAAATTTTTAGTATACATTTATTATAATCTCCTAACCACTTGCGTGGCAGGTGTTTGGACTATTGTCCAATGTGAGTGCAGTATAACAATATCTACTTATCTGAGTCAAGATTACTTAAGTATTTAATTACAGAGATTATTCACCCGCACATATCCATCTTTTTTAGAAGTAATACTAATATTCCCCGTAAATAGTCGTTGCATATAGCTTTATTCTAGCATAGACAGCCTATTTTCATGAACACACGGAGGCAAGACCTCCGGGCTATCGGAGGTCTTGCCTCCGTATACAAAACTTTACAAATGAATTATTTACTATAGAATCAAAATCACCTAGTTTAATTGTTAGCTAGGAATTACAGTGTCTTAGACACAGAAAGCTCTTTATCATGAAAGTTAGTGTCAATCTTTTGCCAGGTAATCTGACTTATCTCAATAAGCAACTTCAAATAATCCACTTTGAAATAGTGGAAGGCTGGATGAATCTTCCTCTTGGAATTCAGAATCTTATTACCTGGGCTGGAGTAGGAACTGATCCTCTAGGAGGAATTGTTGTAGAAATTAAAATAACATGGAAGATACCCCTAGATACTTATGCAATCACCCCTCTAGAGTTACACTTAAAAATTCCTCTCCGTCCCAAAGACGGGGTCAATGTATACACTGAGAAAGACTTTAGAGGTGCTGTGCTTGAATCTCTAGAAAAACTTGCGGTGGACCTATATAAAAATTCTGAAAACTTAAAAAAGCTTCTTTCATAAAATTATCGAATCAAACACCCTCTAGTAGAGCTGGAGGGTGTGAGGGGGATTAACGAGTGCGCCTGTGGTGCGCTTTTTATTTTCTACTTTTTATACACAAAGTTAAAAATAAGTTCCCCGTTCCCCGAGGTCTTGCCTCGGGGAACATTTTTTAGCTAATCTTAGGTGAAGCAAAGCACGCCTACGGCGTGCTTTTTTATTCTGCTAACTTCTCCGCTTCCTTAAAATTAATTGAAAGAAGTTTACTACTCCCATCTACTCCAACAGTTACCCCGTACAGCATGTCACAGTGGTTCATGGTTTCTCGGTTGTGAGTGATCACCAGAAGTTTACTGTGCTCTGAGAGGCGCTTGAGCATTGCGCCATACTTTCGAGCATTACTTTCATCAAGTGGCGCATCCGTCTCATCTAATACCATAAATGGCGGCGGGGTAATCGCACTCATCGCAAATAAAAGTGCAATAGAGACAAGCGCTCTCTCACCACCTGAAAACATACTAATCTCCTTCACTTTTTTATTCGGTAAACTCACATCTAGATCTATCCCTTGCTCGACGGTCTCATTCCCTTCTTCATCTATCTTAGAAGAATTTATGAGTACAAGCTTTGCTTTACCTCCGATAAATACTTCCCCGAAAAATGCACTAAACACCTTGGAAACTTCTTGCACCCCGTTTGAGAACTTCGAAGAAAGTGTGGCTCGTAGCTCGTCTATCAAAATGAGAAGCTTTTCCTCACTTTGTTTAATATCCAAAAGTTCTTTATGAAGGTACTCGTCACGCTCTTTAGTGACTGTGTATTCCTTGACCACTTCTTCTTTATTCGGAATACCAGCTTCTTCGATACGAAGCTTAGAACGCTCAATTGCTCGCATCAGGTCTTGCTTCTTAGTATCTCTATACTTTCCTTCTGGTGTGAGACTCTTGTAGCCGAGCATATACTGTCCGATAATAGAAACACCTTCTTGTAAAAGTGCCCGTGAATACTCAGTGCGAAGTGTATGTTCACTCTCTTCTTGCCTCCTTAACATAATAACACTCTCAAGCTCTCGAAGCTTACTCTCGAGTAACATTATTTTCTTTTCTTCTTCATGACGATGTGTTACAAGTTGTTCTACCTGCGTATCGAAAGCCCGTAACTTTTCTTCAACGGAGGCAATTTCTTTTGTCAAAAAAACAAGTGTTGCTTCATGTTCATGGATAGATTCTATAATGATATTTATTTCTGTCTGCACGTCTTCACGCTTGGCAGTATTTGCACTTGTATACTTATTGAAAAAATCATGAGACGCCTGGGTCACTTCATTTGCTAGAATGGACGCCTTGGTAATATCAGATTCATTGAGCGCTTCTGTTAAAAAACTGAGTCGGTTGATAATGGTGATATGACTTATTTTTATTTCTCCTATTGGAATGGTTACTGAAGTGACTTCTCGCTCACGACTAATTTGCTTTTCTAAAATTGCTTCTTCACCTTCAAGTCTGCCTAAAGTTTTTATGACCTGATCTTTTCGCTCAAAGAATACTTTAAGCTCCGCATTGAGTCGTTCCTTTTCTGCGTTCACTTCCATATCTTGATGAGTCTTAGTATCTTTTTTCTTTTCTGTTAAAATCTCAAGCTCTTTTTTTATTGAATGTGTCACCGTGAGTAACGACTCTGATGTCCCCTCTTCATGAATTCTTTCTTTAAGAATTGCAAGTTCACTATCCTCTTTATGAAAATATGCAACCAACAATGTGTGGAGATTTTTCCTCTCTTGTTCTTGAGATTCTATTTTTTTTACTTGACGTTCCAGGTGTAGAAGATGTGGCTTAATTTCTGTACGAAGGA
>JAYUCW010000065.1:0-10722 GCA_043740125.1 Minisyncoccota bacterium | reverse complement strand
ACATACTGACGTACTTACAGGAGAAAGGCACCTACTTGGTGTCTTTCTCTGTTAGAACGGGGGTTTAGTTGGGTGTCATTGAGAGGTAGACAACTCTGAGAGTTGACTTACAAACTTCTATATACTAAAGTATGTATGGTGTAGTTCAATAACCAAAAGAGGAGTTTAACTATGGAAATAGAAGGCATTACTGGTCTTTTTTATGAAAAAGGCCAGCGAATCAATGATCTTTTGCTCGTAAATGAAAATATGACAGAGGGAGAACTTAAAAACAATTTGGCACAATTAGCCGAAAATAACAATCGAATTAAGTCATACGAGTCTGGAGGGGAAACATACTTCATCCTCTCTGATTAAAAAGCTCTATGTCTACCTAAACCACCCGAACTGGGTGGTTTTGATTTGCAACAGGTTCTCTTGTGGTAAACTATAGCTCATAATAGCTATCATGAAAGACCTCTTTAAATCCCTTATTGTTCGTGCCCTCATCTGGGAAGCGAAGGCTACACTCCTTCGTCATAAACCATTTATCATCGGAGTGACAGGAAACCTCGGAAAGACAAGTACAAAAGATGCGATCTATGCAGTCATGAAAGATCACTTTCACACTCGTCGCAGCGAGAAGAGTATGAACAGTGAATTTGGTGTTCCGCTCACCCTCTTAGGAGAAAAGTCTGGATGGAATAACCCGCTTAAATGGGTAGTCATCCTCATTCGTGGATTTTTTGTTCCATTTGCAAAAGAGTATCCAACACATCTCGTCCTTGAAATTGGCGCAGACAGACCAGGGGATATTAAATCTATTGCTTCATGGATAAAGCCTGACATAACTGTTGTTACCCAGTTTGGGCAAGTGCCCGTTCATATTGAATTCTTTAAAGATAGAGATGCCGTGATACAAGAGAAAGGGTATCTCGTAGAAGCACTTAAAGAATCTGGTCTTTTTATTTATAACAGTGACGATCATGATGCTCTTAAGTTGCTTGGAAAAACTAATGCTCGAAAAATTGGTGTGGGTATTCACGAAAAAACTGATATTCTTGGAACCAATATAAAAATGTATGGCGATCCTATTGTGGGCACTGAGGTGGATGTAATGATGAGTGGAGTAAGTCATCATCTTGTTCTTCCTGAAGTAGCTGGAAAGTCTCCTGTGTATTCTGCTCTACCTGCACTCGCTGTAGCTTGCGAGCTTGCTATACCACTTGAGATAGCATGCGCATCCCTTCGAAACGCTGACAAACCAAAGGGTCGTATGCGACTACTGATGGGGATGAATGGCACTGTTATTATCGATGATTCTTACAATGCTTCACCAAAAGCAACTGAGCATGGACTTAAGACGCTTGCTGAGATAGACACAACAGGCAGAAAAATTGCTGTCTTAGGGGATATGCTTGAGCTTGGGGATTACACACGGGATGAGCATTATAAGATTGGGAAAATTGCTGCAAAATCTGCGCATAGACTTTTTACTGTTGGCATTCGCTCTCGTGTGATAGCAGAAGGGGCGCTCGATGAAAAAATGTCTGATGATCTAATCATGGAATGTGATACTTCAATTGAAGCGGGAAAAGAACTAGTGAAGATTCTTCAAAAGGGTGATATTGTTTATGTGAAAGGTTCACAGAGTATGCGCATGGAACGTGCAATCAAAATGATTCTTGCCGATTCTCATAATCCAGCATCTGTTCTTGTGCGACAAGAAGATGAATGGTCAAGGAGATAATACTGAGGTTTTTAGCACAATCTCATATAGAATGCTTATACATTTCTCTTTCTACTATATACAAAGAGCGCGAAGAGTGAAAATGTTACAATAAAAATACTTATTTGTACGGAAGTTTTGAGTACTCCAATATAAGAAAATATAAATGCAAAAGGAGTAATACCGATAAGTGTTGTGCTCGCATTTTGCCCCCAAGTAATTCTTTTACTAAAAAGTCCAAGTCCATAGGAGAGAATATCAACAGGCATTGTCATGCGTAGAAAGATAAGAGACGCAACAACATGTTTTTGTGGAATAAGTGAGTCGATCAATTCATATTTTTGTAGAGATGTATATTTTTTTAATAACCATTCTTTATATGTTCGCGCAATATAAAAAGAAATAACTGAGCCTGACCACCATCCAATAATACAAAAAAGTGCTGTAAGAAAAGGTCCCCAAGCCATTGTTCCAAATGGAAGTAAAAAAATATTACTCCATAAAGGAATCACAACTGCCAGCATTGCGAACGCTATAAACAAAAATTTTCCTCCCATCCCATAACTTTCTATAAACGTTGTAATCTCATGTGTATAGGTATCAGTAAGTACATCTGCACCAATAAACAAAAGAAGAATTACGAGCATGCCCGCTACTTTTGGAAAAAGTGTTTTCATATTCTACAGTGTATAGTAAAAATACTTCTTTTACCTCTTAAGATTATTCTTGAGAAAGAAGTTTGTCGATATAGATAAAATCTTTTTCGGAGACTGGAGTAATGGACAATCTACTTCCTTTTTGGAGTAGGCTCATAGTTGCAATTTTTTCAATGGACCTCATTTTAGTAATAGTAAGCATGTGTCTATATTTTTTAATATATGATATATCAACAAGTATCCAGACTGGTTTTTCTTTACTTGCTCGTGGATAATAGTATGGACTTGTAGGATCAAATTGTGTGGCATCAGGATAAGGAAGGCTTGTAACTTTCCCAACACCGACGATGCCAGAAGGATTACCATTTGAATGATAAAAAAATACAAAGTCATTAATGTTCATACTATCTCGCATGAAGTTTCGCGCCTGGTAATTTCGTACACCAAACCAAGCGACTTTCCCGTCTCGTTTAAGATCATCTATTGAATATTCTTCTTCTTCTGATTTTATGAGCCAGTAGTTCATGGATAGTTATATAATAAGGACTTAGAAAGCAACCTTCGGCAGTTATCAACATATAAATGTAAAGTAAACTATACATTTATGAGTATATACTGTATAGTAGTGTATATGATCATAGAATATGTACAACGTATCATAGATATACATCCGCAGTTGGCGGCCCTATATCTTATTCTTGCAAAAATTATTGGTGCTATATTATTTTTTCCTGGGACACCATTTACGCTGTTAGCTGGAGCTACCTTTGGGGTGTTGTGGGGGAGTATTATTTCTCTCATTGGCAATACCATTGGGGCGGTTGCTGCTTTTCTCATTGCTCGCTATTTTTTAAGAGGCTATGTAAAAAACACATTGTATACTAAGTACCCAAAGATTAAGATTTACGAACAAAGATTTTTACAACATGGGTTTGCAACAGTTTTACTTCTTCGACTTATTCCACTATTTCCCTTTAATGCTCTTAATTATATACTTGGGGTGACAAGTGTGAGTACTAAAGATTACATACTAGGCACAGCTATTGGTATTATTCCTGGAACAATCGCTTTTGTTTATTTTGGAAGAGCTCTTGTCATGGTGAGCATGTTCCATATAGTATTTTCTGTGGTTGCAATTATCGGGCTTGTGTACATTGGTAAGCATTATGAGAAAAAGATTTCTCAACAATAACCTTTAAAAGTATGCAAAAAAAATATTATGACATTATCATTATCGGTGCTGGATCAGGTGGTTTAAACATTGCAGGATTTTTCTCACGAATTAATCTTAACGTCTTACTTATTGATAAAAAAGATGAGGATATTGGTGGAGACTGTTTAAACACTGGATGTATTCCAAGTAAGGCACTTATCCATGTTGCTAATCAAATTAATGAGGCTAAAAATGCAGACAGGTTTTTAGCTGCAGATAATCATAGAGAAGTAGACATAAAAAAAGTAACTGAGTATATACTTTCAAAACAAAATCATATCAAGAAAACTGAAAATAAAGAGTACTTGC
Organism: Minisyncoccota bacterium; assembly: GCA_043740125.1. GTDB lineage: Bacteria > Patescibacteriota > Minisyncoccia > Phycocordibacterales > UBA5272 > UBA11704. Next base: position 6,836 of record JAYUCW010000065.1, on the reverse strand, counting down.
AAAGCAAAGGAATTGACTATATAAGTGGTGATGTGAAATTCGTAAGCAAGACTACTGTGTCTCTTAATGGATCGTTCTATACTGCTAAAAATTTTGTTTTAGCAACAGGCTCTCGAGCAAGAAAGTTATCCGTAGAAAATGATAAAAGTGTACCAGAATATACTAACGAAACTATCTTTAGTATAGATTTTCTACCAAAAAGATTTGTTTTTATAGGAGGAGGGCCTATTAACTGTGAGCTCGGACAAGCTTTTTCTCGGCTTGGTTCACAGGTTATTATTTTAAATTCTGGAAAAAGAATACTCGAAAAGGAAGTAGAAGATGTAAGTACTATGTTACACAAAGTATTTACTGATGAAAAAATGACAGTTACTAATACTACAAACATTGTAAAAATAGAAGATAAAAAAGTCTGGTATACAGTTACAGGATCTGAAGAAGTGCTAAGCATAGAAACAGATGCAGTCTTTGTGGGAATTGGAAGAGAGCTCAATATAGATAACCTTGATCTAGAAAAAGGAGGAGTTCAAATACATGAAAGTAAGACGAAACTTATCATTGACGATTATTTAAGAACCACAAACCCGCATGTATATGTAGTAGGGGATGTAGCAGGTAATTATCAGTTTACTCACGCCGCAGAAATGCATGCAAAAGTAGTTATCAAAAATATGCTGTCTCCTTTTAAGGAAAAGTTTGACGCTAAAAATATTGCATGGGTAACCTATACTTCGCCTGAAGTTGCAACATTTGGTATATCTAAAAAAGATGCAGAAATGAAAGGACTCACTATTTTACAGAAAAGATTTAGCCACGAAGATCGAGCAATTGTAGATGAAAACGAAAATGGAAATTTAATGTTGTATATCGACAAAGGTAATTATATACAAGGAGGGACAATGATCGCAAAAAATGCAGGAGAAATATCTCAAGAGTTGTTGCTTGCCATGTCTTCTAAAATAAAACTTTCCGCATTATTTAATAAAGTATACCCATATCCAACAGCAAGTAGAATAAATAAACAGATTACAGGAGAGTATATGAGCTCGAAACTAACTAATAAAATTATGTGGTTGTTACGATTTGTATACAAATTAATCTAACTACTAGGACTTATCCACAAGGGTATGTATAGTTTCCTTTACATTATTATCTATGTATAGTATCCTTTACATACGAGCAATAAAGCTCTCACTATTACTAGTATAAAAATATTAAAAATAATACATATATGCATACAAAAATTATAACTGGGCTATTAGTTTCTATAGTTGCTTTGACAACAGCATCAGCTATGGAGATGAGTACAGGGAGTGGTTCTATGATGAAAGATAAGATGATGGATGATCACATGATGAAGGCGACTGACACCATGATGAAGAAAGATGGTCCAATGAAAGACAAGATGATGGATGATGGTAAAATGATGAAGAAGGATGACGGCATGATGAAGGATAAGATGATGGATGATGGCAAAATGATGAAATTTATGAACCCAACAATTGACGCAGGTATGGGATCACGTGGTGAACATGTTACAGCACTACAGAAATTTCTTATTGAAAAAGGCTTCCTTACGCTACCCACAGGAGCAGTGCATGGATATTATGGTTTCATGACTAAGAAAGCGGTTATGGCTTACCAAGAATCAGTAGGGCTTAACCCAACAGGTTTTTTTGGACCAAAGACACGTATGATGATGCAAGATAAAATGAAAATGATGGATGATGGTAAAATGATGAAGAAGGACGACACCAGGATGAAGGACAAGATGGTTCAATAAATAAAGACTCATAATTGAAGGAACTCAAAAACAATTTAAAAGAAATACGAGTTGCCAACGAGCTCTCCCAAGAAGCACTTGCGGAGAGTGTTGGTGTCACCAGACAGACGATTATCTCTGTAGAGAAAGGTATGTACCAACCGTCTGTTGGATTAGCCGTAAAATTAGCAAAGAAGTTAAACAAAACAGTTGAATCGTTATTTTATTTCAAATAATATTGTATGCATATAAAAGTAAAAGAATATGTACTAGCACTCATTATTATTGCAACATTCATAACATATTATTTTGATCTACTTAAAGATGGAATGATGATGTCTGGAATATTTGCAGTAGTTATCATGGTGTACATTAGTATGTTGTGGGCAGAAAAAACAGAAGATGAAAGAGATGAATATATACGATCAAAGGTAGACAGGATCTTATATATTCTTACGCTAGTTATAGTACTTGGTGACATAGTCTATAAAACATTTAGTCATCAAAGCTATATCAACGATATTATTATATTAACTATATTATCCCTCTCAAAGATAGTGTTATCAAAAGTAATTAAGAATACTAATTAAAATAAATAAAAAATGTCTCTTTTCTTTATATCTTTTATTGCTGGAATACTTACAATTCTTGCACCGTGTGTTCTCCCGTTGCTACCAGTTATTGTAGGTGGTTCTTTATTATCTGGTAAATTAAGTAAAAGAAAAGTTGTTGTTGTCATTTCTTCACTAGGTGTTTCTATACTACTGTTTACTTTTTTACTAAAAGTAAGCACAGTATTTATTGATGTACCTGAATATTTTTGGCAATGGCTTTCTGGCATAATTGTTATAGTAATTGGGATTGTAACTATTTTCCCAAAACTTTGGGCCAACGAAATGGTGGCGAAGTTAAACAGAGAGTCAAGTACTTTCCTTGCTCAAGGAGAAAAACGCGGTGGGTTTTTGGGCAATATTGTTACTGGGGTAGCACTCGGTCCTGTGTTCTCTACATGTAGCCCAACATACTTCATAGTTCTTGCTACGGTTTTACCAGTGTCTTTATTTGTAGGTACTATATATATGATTGCGTATATAGTTGGTCTGTGTTTATCATTGGTTGTAGTTGTATTTATAAGTCAAAAGATTCTAAATAAAATAGGAATTTTCGCAAATCCAAATGGTCTTTTCAAAAAGTTCCTAGGTATTCTCTTTGTAGTTGTGGGTGTGTGTATTATTCTTGGATTTGATAAAAAGATTCAGCTCTCTATCTTGAATCAAGGATTCTTTGATGTTACGAGGATAGAACAGAGGCTACTAGAAATACATAATAAGACTAAGATCAATGCTACACCTGAGGTAAAAAAAGAACTAAAAATAGAAGCAATTAGTGAAGGGGTACAGGAAAAACCTAAAATGAACCAAAACATAAGTCCCGTTTCAAAACCTAAAGTAATAGATACCAGAGGGTTACAGCTAGCTGCTGATATAAGCACCCCAGATGGATTTATTAATACAGATGGTAAAAATATAACAATTTCTGAGTTTAAAGGGAAGAAGGTTGTGCTAGTTAGTTTTTGGACATTTAGCTGCATTAACTGTAAGAGAACACTTCCGTATCTTAATGAGTGGTATGCTAAGTATAAAGATCAAGGTTTAGAAATTGTAAGTATACACACTCCAGAATTTGCTTTTGAGAGGGTACAAAAGAACGTAGAAGACGCAGTCATTGCACAAAATATAAAATATCCAGTTGTCCTTGATAATGATTACTCAACATGGAATTCATATGGTAACCAGTTTTGGCCCAGAAAATATTTAGTAAATAAAGATGGGTATATAGTGTATGACCACATAGGTGAAGGTGGATATGAAGAAACAGAGACAGAGATTAAAAAAGCATTAGAAGAACTTAATTTACATTAAACATGACAACAACACATAAAATACTTTTACTAGGTGTCGCACTCGTTGTAGGATTTGTAGGATACAACACATATAATCGTGCTACTTCACCTCAGTTTGTACAAGATAAGAAAATAGTAGAAAATAAAGAGTACGAGAAAATCGTACTGGCAGGTGGATGCTTTTGGTGTACAGAGAGTGAATATAATCACGCAGAGGGTGTAATTTCTGCGGTGTCTGGATATGCAGATACCAAAGAAATATACAGGGAAGGTGATGGTCCAAGTTATGCTGATGTGAGTAGTGAGGCGGTGAAGGCACGAGAGTCAGTGTTAGTAGTTTTTGATCCAAAGAAGATTACGTTTGATAAAATTCTTGAGTTGTATTTTAGACATATTGATCCAACTGATGCTGGTGGACAATTCAGTGATCGAGGTTACCAGTACACTCCAGCTATTTACTATACAAGTGAATTACAAAAAAATGATATAGATCTTCTTATTAATAAGATCACAGAGACTAAAAAGTTTTCAAAACCAGTAGTTGTAGCAGTGTTACCATATAAGAACTTTTATCCGGCAGAAGAGTATCACCAGGATTACAAAGATAAAAATCCTGTACGATACAACCTCTATCGAGAAGGTAGTGGAAGAAATACGTTTATAAAAAATAATTGGTCAGACACGAGTTCTTACATGAAGGAACTATTCGGAGGAACAAGTGCGACTATACTCAAAAAACCCATGAACACAAACACAAATATAAGCATAGGTTCTGCGTGGAATAATTTTACACAAGAACAAAAAGCTGCAAAATTAAAAACCCTCACCCCATTACAATTTAACGTTACTCAGAAAGCTGGAACAGAACAACCTTTTCAAAATGAATATCAAGCAAATCACGATAAAGGCATCTATGTTGATATAGTAAGTGGTGAGCCATTGTTTCTTTCAAGTGATAAGTACGATTCTGGAACTGGATGGCCAAGTTTTGTGAAGCCAATAAATAATGCTTTTATAACACTTCATGTTGATAACGGAATATTTTCAACACGCACAGAAGTAAGAAGTAAAATCGCAGACTCTCACTTAGGTCATGTATTTGATGATGGTCCGAGTGATCAAGGAGGTAAGAGGTATTGTCTTAATAGTGCAGCGCTTCGTTTTGTCCCAATTGCGGATATGGAGAAAGAAGGTTATGGGGAATTTATTCAATTGATTAAATAAAATTGTTTACAGTACCACTATCATATAGATGAATTAGTAAATATGTTTCTTGGAGCATATTCAAAATTTTAGAGTAGAAGCCGATGTCTACGACATCGGCTTCTACTCCAATCTTATTATTTTAACGCTTCTTTTTTCCTTTACTCCCATTTTTTCTACACTTACTACTACAAAATGTAACAGACTCCCAGTCTTCGCGTTCTTGGAAGCTTTTTTGGAGATTAAGGTCTATCTTGCAAACAATACACTTTTTATCGATTTTTTGCATTGACATGATGCTATTCTAGCATACAATTTCTCTTCAAGAATATTTTTGATGTTGCAAGGATTTTATAAGAACATAGCTGCTAGAAAGAAAGGGTATGCAGTTCTTACTTTTTTTACAAAAGGATGATAAGCAAAATAACCCCTACAATTATTCGATACCAGCCGAAGATATTAAATGAATGTCGACGAATATACTGTAGTGCAAATTTGATGACAAAAATTGCAATACAAAAAGATATAAAAGTTCCTATAATAATAGGATTCACAGAATCCATACTGAGTTCTTTATGTTTTTTCAAAATGGTGTAAAGAGTTGCAACAGTCATCGTAGGAACTGCCAGTAAAAAAGTAAATTCAATTAAAAGTTTACGAGATAGTCTCATGAAAAGTCCTCCGACAATCATAGCTCCAGATCGTGATGTTCCTGGTATAATGGCAAGCGCCTGAAAGAGTCCTAAGATAACAGCTTGTTTATAGGATATTGATGAGATTTCGATTATTTGTCCTTCTTCTGTTTCTTTCTCATACTTTTTCTCAACCAATAGAATAATGACTCCTCCTATAATCAGCATACTTGCAACAATAAAAGAACTATATGATCCTGTTAGGAGATATTTTATATATGGATAGACAATAATACCAATAATTCCAGTTGGTAAAAAAGCAATAATAAGTTTTTTTATCATTTCAACTTGGAAAAGTTTTTTGTAGTAAAGCACAACAACGGCAAGAATGGCTCCAAGTTGAACAACAATTTCAAAAGTAGCAAGTGTAGCAGATTGTGGCATATCCAAAAAATGTGACACAAGGATCATGTGTCCAGTAGAAGAAATAGGGAGGAATTCAGTAAAACCTTCGATGATGCCTAAAATAATTGCGTGTAATGTTGTCATAGTAAGCTAGTGTACCATGTTTAGATAGAAGATGATTAACCTCAGGGTATTCTGGCTGTCTTTTCTTTTGCACAATTCATGATTGGTTTACTATGGTACACTTTGTTTATCATTTGTTGTAGGTTTATATATTTTCTAAACCTTAATTACTCATTTAACCATGCGTCTCTCCTATATCACTATTCACGGTTTTAAATCTTTTGCAAAAAAGACAACTCTCGATGTTACTCATCAAGTAACTGGTGTCGTTGGACCAAATGGTTCAGGGAAGTCTAACATCGCAGAAGCTATCCGCTTTGTTTTAGGTGAGCAATCCATGAAAAGCATGCGAGGCAAAACTGGTTCTGATGTTATTTTTAAAGGATCTGAACACTTGTCGTCACTTTCTCGAGCATCCGTCACTATGGTAATTGATAATAGAAAAAAGGATACTCTTAAAAAAGTTGAAAGTAGTGGTGTTGTAGTCAGTGATAATCTTGCGCCATATCTTGTATACGAACATCTGACACTATCTCGGACTATTTACGCTGACGGAACAAGTGAATATACCTTAAATGACGCGAAGGTACGTCTGAAGGACGTGCAGGAACTTCTCTCATTCGCTGGTATTGGAGGGAGTGCTCACACTATCATCAATCAAGGCGAAGCAGATAGAATATTACTCGCGTCTCCAAAGGATAGAAAAGAAGCACTTGAAGATGCTCTCGGACTTCGTGTGTACCATATGAGACTAGCTGAAAGCACACGGAAGCTCGAGAAAGTAAAAATTCACGTTCGTGAAGTAGAT
>JAYUCW010000064.1:0-27384 GCA_043740125.1 Minisyncoccota bacterium | reverse complement strand
TCCTTTCTTAACAACAGACCACGTAAGATTATTGGATTTAAGATTCCTTCCGTGTATCATAGAGGGATACGTGTACTACTTCGGGGGGAGGCGAGGCGTTCAGTTCAGTTTTTATATAATAACATAGTATAATTGTATAGTCAAGTCTTCCTGAATTTCTTCTTTCCGCTTACACTATTAGAAATGGCAGCTAAATTTTTTACCAACTATAATCTTCAGTCTTCCTGCGCCTGCTGGCTTCGGAAGTCTTCGTCGCTCTTCGCTCCTCGATGACTCAAGCAACTGCACTCCAAATTCTCAAACTCGGCCACACCACCTTTCTCACAGGTGCTGCGGGAGCTGGTAAGAGTTATGCACTTCGTGAGTACATTGTGTATCTTAAGCGTCACGGTATTCGCTATGCAGTGACCGCGTCTACCGGTATCGCATCCACCCACATCAGCGGGGTAACGATTCATTCATGGAGTGGTATCGGTATCAAGCAAAAGCTACATGCGTACGACTTAGATGCTCTTGAAGAAAAACAAAATCTTTATAAGAGATGGAATGAGACTCAAGTGCTCATTATTGACGAAGTGTCCATGCTCCATGCTTCATTTGTGGATATGCTTGATAAAGTAGGTAAGCATATAAGAAGAAATGAGAAACCATTTGGAGGTCTTCAAGTTATTTTTACAGGTGACTTCTTCCAACTTCCTCCTGTAGTGCGTCATGGAGATGAATATGAGAATAAAGAAGTCTTTGCCTTCACATCGTGTGCATGGAAGGAAGCGAAACCCGTGATCTGCTATCTCACAGAACAGTTTAGACAAGATGATGATAAGCTCACTTCTATTCTAAATGCAATCCGTTTGGGTGATATAGAAGAAGAGCATTATCAGATGTTGCAAGAGACTCATGATAAAGCTCACACAGAAGATCATATCAAGCTCTATACGCACAATGAAAATGTGGACCAGATCAACATGCAGGCTTTTAATAAGATGAAAGGTGAGGTGAGATCATACCATATGGTAACTAAAGGAAAAGCACAGTTACTTGCATCATTAAAAAATAACTGCCTCGCAGAAGAAATTCTTCAACTGAAAGTTGGTGCAAAAGTTATTTGTATAAAAAACGCACAAGACAGAAGCTACGTGAACGGGTCGATGGGTATTGTGCTTAGTTTTGATAACGAAGGTGCTCCAGTAATTGAGCTAGTGAATGGTAAAAGAATAACTATCAAAGCTGACTCATGGAAGATAGAAGAAGATGGGAAGGTTCGTGCTGAGTTACAGCAACTACCGATAAAGTTGGCGTGGGCTATCACGGTACATAAAAGTCAGGGGATGACATTAGATAGAGCAGAGATTGACCTCTCTCGAAGTTTTGCTTCAGGGCAGGGGTATGTAGCACTCTCACGTCTTAAGTCACTCGGGGGACTCCATTTAAAAGGCTTCAACCCACAAGCTCTCATGATCGCAGATCAGGTCCGCGCGGTAGATGCAACATTTCGCACTAGAAGTACACAAGCAGAAAATGCCATTATAAAATATAGCGAAGAAGAGCTCACCAAGCTCCACGAGAAGTTTTTGATGGAGCACGGAGGGTCACTTGTTGAACTTGATGAAGAAGAGGCAGAAGAGATTGCGGTGAAAGTACCATCTCATGAAATTACTAAGGAGCTTTTAAAGGAGGGTCTTACTATACTTGAAATTGCAGAAAGAAGGTCCTTTTCAGTCGACACTATCATTGGTCATATTGAGAAACTGCTTGAACTCAAAGAAGAACTTGACCTCACACATACTATGCCGCCGAAGAAAATCACTGTTACCATCAAAAAAGTATTTAAAGAATTGGACACTCGTAAGTTAACTCCTGTGTATGATCATTTGAAAGGTAAGTATTCGTATCATGATATACGTATTGTACGAGCATCACTATAGACTTTTCAAAGGAGAGAAAATTAGCGAGTTTTTGGTTCAAGAAGTCTTCTTCCGAAATGTACTTTATTCCAAATTCTTTCATGAAAGTAATATAAAAAGATACTGACCAGATTCGAAAGAATAACGATGCCTATCGTAAGGTCAGCTTTTTTCGTGATTACAAAAATAATAAGAAGATCAAGTGAGATACTGACAAGTCTGTAACTCACCGCTTTTGCGATTGAGCGAGTATGTTTTTCTGTGTATGGCATTGAGAGAGTATACCATTTGTAGGACTTATAATAATCTGAGAACTATTCGTATTAGAGTTTAAGAGGGGAAGTGACTCTATGTAGAGTCACTTCCATTTTCAGTGATAGGAATTTCTTCGCCAAGGTATTTTGGTATTCGTTTGTACATTACATTAAAGAATGCTTTTATATCAGCGAGCACTTCCCGTATATTATTTTTGAAGCTGTAGGGATGTTGGTCAGCGGGTATCCCATAGGCATTAATACCCAATCTTCGTGCAATGAATAGTGATCGAGGTAAGTGGAAAGATTGGGTCACAATAGTTGCTGACTCAACACGAAAAACAACACGTGCTCTATACATGCTGCTATAGGTATCGAAACCTGCATGGTCCAAAAAAATGTCACCTCCCGGAACTCCTTGTGTGAGGAGATACTCTCGTGCCGGATTAACTTCATTGTGAGTTGTTGTGCCATCATCTCCACTGACAAGAATTGTGCTTACTTTTCCTTTTTTATAGAGTGAAATGGCTGTATCTATTCTATCTTTAAAAATAGGAGAAAGTTTTCCATTTGTTAATAGTCCTGCACCGAGCACAAGAGCAGTTTGTGTTTTTGGGAGTAATTTTTCGTCTGTTGTACTATATCGATAGGATTCTAATGTAATATCCATAACGATAAGTACGATAAGTGCTATGCCAAAGATAGTACCTCGTTTAAGTAGTGTGAGTAATTGATGCATATACTTTAGTATAGACTTCTTATGGAGGAAATACTAAAAAATTTTTGAAGTGGGGTTATTTTTATAAATTTGGGCGCTTCTAACTCTCGATTTCTTTTAAGGGATTTATTGATTCAAGTTGTTCTAACATCTCAGCAAGTTCTTTTTTTGCCTCTTCTAATTCTTCTTGTTTGGTGGCTAATTCTTTGTACCACTTATTTTTATTACTTTTAGTATTTTTTAGTTTACGATATATTTCATGGATAGAGCCTTCCGTCTCCATAATTTTAAGCCTCTTATAATAGGTTGTTGTCTCTGTCAGATGAGAAAGTACAATCATTGCCGTTAGGAAAGGGTGGTTACATGTAACATTTACTTCGTTAAGAAGCCCATGCTCTAACTCAACCAGAAGAGCATAGGCAAAATCTTCCATATTATTTTTATCATATCTTAGAGATGGTTTTAGGTATGATTTTATTGCCGCAAGATTTTTTATAGTCGTAAGATTTACTTCTTTGCTGCCACTCTTTAACATATCCTTATATACTATATTTCGTATAGCTTTTGCTTCTGCTACAGTAGGTTTATTTTTCGAAATTGAAAAGTCTCTTGTAGACCAATCCCAGTTTTTTTCTTGTACTTTGCGTATATACTTTTCACAAAAATCATGAACATCTGTTTTTAAAGCAACAAAAGTATCATTTCTTTTTATGTACACTTCTGGGTATATACCAGTTTTTTTTCATATGTTATATACTAGTATTTTATCATAAAGTATATCTAACTAAAAAACTCTAGGTGAAAATCCTGGAACTACTATATATGTAAGTCCAATTAAGATTGAGTAATTGTTATAAATGAGGTAACCTTGTAGGTAGTTCTTACATGAAAGGGGAATACTTATGACAGTAAAGATCAAGGAGGAGTCCGGGCGAATATACCGCTATGTTATTGTTAAATGTATTAGTAAAGGTGAATATGTACTTGTAACCGTTGCTACCTACCTTAATTATGGTAGTACCTACGCACCATACGCTTTTGCTGTTTCATTTATTTTTGCTAATATTTTAGATTTTATAGGACAGAAGTACTGGGTTTTCAAAAATAAAAAAGAACTGACGATGAAGATGCTGCGAGATGTTGTTCTGTACTCACTCGTGCGTGGATTGAATTTTTTCTTAGTACTCCTTGTGTATAGTGTTCTTACTGAATATCTGCATACAAGTAAGTTAGTTGCGGGATTGATTATTCTGCTCATTTTTGTCCCGTTAGGTTTTCTGTTGTATCGGTGGCTTTTTATCGGAAAAGTGCGGGACCTTTGGGATGTCTTGAAAAAAGGTTAAAGTGAGCAATCAGTCGATATGCGAGATATGAGGTACTCACCATGTTATATGGTGAGTATTTTTTGTCTTGTGTATTTGTGTTGTTAGGCAAAATTAGCTACATCTAAGAGGTGACTTTGCTGAGTTTGTTATTAACATGTATATTTTAACCATAAAATATTTTTTGTCACAAATAGTCCTCAGCTTTGTTATATAAAGTAAGGAGGTTATAATCCTCGGTATATTATGTACAGATATTCTGTGTCCTTTGTGCTGGTTCGTATTATTGATCTTAATTATATAATCTGTAAATTTGTATGAAAAACTTTTTAAAAAAAGTGTTTGGAGTAAGTTTGGTGTTTATGCCACTCTTTGTAAGTGCTGATATAGCGTCTTCTACTTTAGTTGTTCCTGTGCATGTAAGTCCGCTTAACAATGCTGCGCTTACGACATCTTCGTTTACTAGTGTTGATTGGACTGACACATTCGTTGGAACGTCCACAATACCAGCATTTTATTATTATGAGTTGTCCCAAGGAACCTCAACTAATGTAGAAGGAGGATTTGCTATGCCTCATGCAACCTCATCTCTTCTTGCGAGTTCAACAATGATAATCGTAGGAACTGGAGAAGGGACCTACTACTGGCATGTTAGGTCAGCTGACGCTTTCGGTAATAAAGGTTTGTGGTCAATGCCATGGAAAGTTGTTATTGATAATACAGCTCCTACTAAACCAAGTAATCTTTTGATTACTGCAAGTAGTGCTCCTGTTATTATAGGAACAACAACATCAAATGGTTATCAAACATGGTTATTCTCGCCCTCATTCGATAATGGTTCCGGAATCTCTAAGTATCAGTACAACGTTAGTGGTTCAAGTACTTGGTTTGATAACGGACTAGTTACTTCGTTTACTACAGCTCTTGGTGTAGGGTCTTATAGTGTTTCTGTGCGTGCTCTTGATAGATCAGGTAATAGTAGTACGTCCACAGTCGTATCACTTACTGTTACTGCTAGTTCTACGTCTGTGACAACTGCTCCTCCTGTGAGTACACCGTTTACGATTGGTCAGTGTAAAAAGGGTGGGTGGAAAACATTCAGTTCTCCTTCATTTAAGAATCAAGGAAAGTGTGTGTCATATATAGAAAAGATGCTTCGTAATCAAAAGAAAGCAGATCATCAATCCAGGCTTGATGCAAAAAAGAAACATGAAGAAGAACGTGAGATGTCTAAGCGTCATGAAGATGAGCGAAAAAATAATGTGGCTTTAGTTATTGAAAGAGCTAACGATGATAGAGATATTTCTACGGCATCAACCTCATCTAAAGAGCGTGGTTCTGATAATAAAAATAATCTCGAAAAACAAGAGAAGGATAGTACTAAAGGAAACAAGAAAAATCACTAGTATCCTATTTCCTTAAATAGTTATTATTCTCATAAAAAACAACATTATAATGTTGTTTTTTATATTTACTGACTGTCTGGTACGATATCCGAACGATTTTAAGTCAGTATAATTATATACATTAGATGCTTTTAAATGTGTTCTTTGTCTAGTATTTCTCCATGAGGTTTGTAGTCAGCTCTTACTTTCTCTCTCGCTAGTTCATATAAAGTTTTTGTGTCAACATCTTCTCCTGTGCCAAAAAACTTACTGTGCGAACTTCGCTTAAGTGTAAGTGTAGTTACGGATACCATATTATTGTTGATTATGTCGTCATAGTAGGGGTTTTCATTCTTGCAAATCAATTCCCATCCTTTAGACCCCAATTCATTCAGTAGTAGTTTATAAAAAACTATTTCCCATTTTATTAGAGCATATTCTTTGGTGTGAATACTATGTTTCCCCCCATTCTTCATTACTTGTAACAGGAACATCACGAACGCAGTATTCAAATTTCTCATTTAAAAATATCATAAGTAAAGTATAGCACTATTTAATTTCTTGTATAAGAACACTGTTTTGTTCTTGTTGAATTGCGAAAATCTTAAAAAACTTAGTACTCTTTGCGTGTTGAATAACAGGAGACCAATAATCTGTCCAAGAAAACGGGATGCATGAAAATGCATCGAGAACTAGTATTCTACATGTTTCGTCGCTATATTTATTAGTTTTTTTGTTAATTGCAATCACAGCTTCATTTGAACCAAAACAGGTAAATGGGTCACCTACTCCTTTTTTCTGTTTATTAATTAGAAAATTGTTTCTTTCTTCTATTTTTGGGTTAGTGATTTTAGTGAGTTCAATTGCATAATATTTTCCATTGACCTCATCCTCTATAAAACCATCCTCTTGAGCATTTCTTCTCTCGTTTAATTTCCACCTACTATTTGTAGTTTTGTTGTAGTTATCGACAAATGCATTTAATACATTCGGCTCATAATTATGATTTTTTGTCATTAATTAATAGTAACATCTTTGTGGGCTAAATTTACCAGTCTATATGTTTGACATCTTAATTAAATAAGAGTACTACTGTATATAGGTACGAAATGTTCTTTTGATGTGGGCGCGCAAAAAATAAAGTATTCAGTCATAATTTCACTATCTTAATTTTCAATTACAGTAATAAAGTCTTTCAGTCATACATATACACACATACATTTTTTTCATATATATTTTCTAAACATACATTTTCATTCACATTACAGTCACACATTTTCGTATAAAATAATCAGTACTCACATCAAAACATTTTTTTTAAATTTCATCTAAAGTCACAAGTAACAAATAAACATACATTTCATTTCAGTCACATTTCACATATATCATTTTCATTTACAGTACAATTACATTTCAATTTAAATTTTAAAATCTCATACAGTAAGTAACACATTGCGCACATAAGAAAAAATTACGTTACGTGTTTTTTCTTTTTCTCATATCAAAATCTTTTCGTACTTAATTACTAAAAAATTAAGTGGATTTTCCATATCCAGAAACTCTAATTGAAAGGATAACGAGGTACTTTAAAAATAAGTACGGACAAGACATTTCGCGTGCAACAGCAATCGAATATCTTGATTCACTTGCTAGTCTCCACGTTTCTTTCATTGAGTTCCTACAGCCGAATGAAAATAACAGAAAAGAAATACCTCCGACTATCAGGTAAGAGTCATGTACTAGTTTCTCCTGAAAACAAAACAAAAACAGCATATCATTATGACACTATACTTACTGTGAAAATCTTTGAGAAAGATTTTCACATGAGTTCCTACGTAAAGCCACTTGTTAAAAGAAAAATTAAATACTCAAAGCGAGGCACAATTAAAAAACTGACAGTACGTTCAACAAAACGTCTTAGATTTCTACTCCGTAATACAGCTCATAAGATGGAGTACGAGGTAGGGTTAACATATCCAAAGAATTTTTCTAGTGATGGAGCACTCGTTAAAAAACATTTTCACAAGTTACGAACAAGGCTTAATTACTATGGATACAAGTATATTTGGATACTCGAGTTTCAAAGTCGTGGAGCTCCACACTTTCACATGCTTGTTAGTAAAGAGATTAAGAAAGATGTACTTGCTAAAATGTGGTTTGATATTGTTGGTTCAGGTGATCTAAAACATCTACGTAGAGGCGTACATGTAGCCATAATAAGAAATAAAGATGGCATGGCTGGCTACTTTGCTACGTACCTTAGTAAGCAAGATCAAAAGCATGTTCCGGAATCATATAGCAATGTAGGTAGATTCTGGGGATCATCTAAAGATTTAGTGGACTGTACCGTTAAAAAGTTTTATGGTCTGCATGCTGATATCCAAGAACTAAAAAGAGAAATACGTCCATTAAGGAGATGGTATGACAAGCAGAAAAAATCATGGAGTAAGAAAAAGAAATTCGTGCCTATTAAGAACAAATTTAAGAGCCCGATTATGAATAAAGGAATGTCTCTTAAAGTTATTAATAGTGATCGTTATGTTTATGAATTAAGAAAGAGACGATTAGATTTTTCATTGTATGAGAGTTAGGTGTTATGCGACTCACTTACAGTGTGTAAGTGAGTCGCAACCACCCCCTCTAAGGAATCTGTATTCCCTAACGGAGACGCCGATTTCGTGTGAGAAAACTCCGCAGGAGGTTTCTCACCGGCGTCGTGAGTGTACCTGTGTTCGTATTTGTATCCCAGAATCGAACAATCACAGAATGGTAATCGTAGGCACATCCTTGACTCTATAACCATATCTGATGAATTGATTAATTAAAATGTGTTAGTATAAAAATTATAAACCATGAAATTCGTCATTTATTGCAGAAAATCATTGGAGGGCGAGGATAGACAAATGCTCTCATTAGACGCTCAAGAAAGGGAGCTTTTGGAACTTGCTAAGAAATATAACTTAAACGTTGTTGCGATCTTTAGAGAAAGCATGTCGGCAAAATCAGTCGGTCGACCAGTGTTTGAGGAAATGATGGAATATGTGGCATCGGGTAAAGCTGACTCTATTTTGTGTTGGAAATTAGACAGACTAGCACGAAATTTCATTGACGGTGGTTTGGTAATAGATATGCTTCAAAAATCCTCCATTAAAGAAATTCGTACGTTTGAGGGCATTCATCTCCCGACTGATAACGTGCTTATGATTGCGTTACAATTTGGAACAGCAAATCAATATGTGAGAGATTTGAGTACAAATGTTAAACGTGGTAATCGTGAGAAATTGATACAAGGCGGATGGCCTCATCGTGCTGGGTTTGGTTATCTGAATGATAAAGCAGATAAGACACTTATTGTTAATGAAAAACAAGTACCGTATGTAGTTAGAGCTTTTGAGTTGTATGTAAAGGATAGGTATACCTTAAAACAGGTTACTAACTTTTTATATGATGAGGGATTACGAACTGGTACAGGAAATAAATTTGGTAAAAGCCAAGTACACCGAATACTCAGTAACAGACTTTACACAGGCTATACAGTAGATGGCGATGGAGTTATTAGGAAAGGTAATCATCAAGCACTAGTATCTGTATCGCTTTTCAATGAGGCTCAAGAGTTACTACATGGTAAAGCTCATATTAGACCAAAGAAACATTTGTATTCTGCTCAAGGTTTTCTCAGGTGTAATGTGTGTAGTTGTAACATTACAGTTGATACTCAAAAGGGTATACAGTATTACTATTGTACTAACGGTAAAGCAGTTTGCGACCAACACAAAAATTATATGCGTTCTGATTATGTAGATGTTCTTATGTCTGACTTATTCAAGGAATTGCAATTTGATGATGAGCTTATAGAAATGTCCGCAGAGGCCTACAAGATTAAAAATGGTAAGGATGATAACTACATAGAGATAACACTTGAAACACTCAACAACGAGCTTAATTTGCTCTTACAAAAGGAGTTGAGGCTATCTGATGGATGGAGTTCTAAAACTGTACGTGATGAGGTCTATAATGTCCAAATTAAAGAAATCACAAATAAGAGATTAGAGCTTGAGGAACAAATACAAAACATTAAAAAAACAAACAAGGGTAAAGTTACTCTCGAACAAATCAAAAAAGTGTTTACAGATAGCAATAAAGCCTCTAAACAGTATTTAAAGGTTGAAAATGAGGAAAGACGAAACATGCTAAAAAAGTTACTCTCGAACGCAACAGTCAAAGACAAGAAAATCGTTAGTTATCAATTCATTTCTCTCTATTCTGTCATAGCAAAAGCACCTAAAAATTGCACTATTGATGAAATGCTGACCTCATCGGACTCGTACTTTTTCATACTTTACCCTACAAGCCTTTTCAGGAGGATAGTTTAAGTGAGAATTGAAGCTCCTCGGTCTAGCTTAAAAATGAGCGAACAAGGGATTGAAGTTGTGGGAAATATACCATAATAATTGCAACAACTATGCCTGTAATAATTCCAACAATTATCTGATCACGATTTCTTTCAAAGAAATTTTTTACATCACCTTTTCCAGACAGTATCACTTCGCCGCTGCAAAGAAGACGAATATAACTAACCCAGGCTATCCATAAAACAAAAATCGGAGTTAATGAATTAAATATCAGTTTATTGCTATAAATTAGTGATGATTTTGGTATCAAAAATATAGCAATGTTTACAATCCATATACTGTAGTAAGAATATATAAAACTAAATCTTCTAGAAGATGATGATATTATAGAATCTAATTTATAAAAAAGCCCAGCGCTTCCAGTATCATCTGAACCACAATACAATTTAACCCACATCTTATGAAACTCAATAGTTATATATGGGTTATGTGCTGAAATTTTTACGTTATTTAATTTCTGATTACTGTGCTTATTCTTCAGTTCTTCTACATCTTTAAATTCATAATCTCCTGCTTCTATCTTATAACTTTGATTATTTCCTATAAGTTCTTCAATAGATTTTAAGTCATCTAAAAAAAGTCTTGCTGTAAGATAATTTTTGGATAAAGTTTTATTCATCTTTTTCATTTAATAAGTTTGAGACTCTTCGGTCACCCGAACTCGGCTCAACTTGGCTGGGGTACAAGGGCTCGAACCTCGATTAACAGTTCCAGAAACTGCTGTCCTACCATTAGACGATACCCCAATATATTTATTTTACTTTAATACCTTACTCACTTTCTGGATATCTTGTGCTTAAGTCCTTCGCTTGCTAGCTACGGACATCTTCGCAGCCGAGCTGCTCGACCTACTACTACGGCTTTGCTAAGCCTTCAGTACTGCGATTTCCTGCAGATTGTGTACCCTCAACAGGACTGCGACTTTAAGAATTTAATTACAAATTAAAAAGTCGGGAGCAATCTAAGAAATCGGGAGCATTAGACGATACCCCATTGTTTATTACTTATTATTCACCGTTTGGTGAGCGCTTATTCAATCTCAAACTAAAACATCTTTTGGTTAGAAATCTTGCTAGAGTTTCTAACTCTTCGCAGCCAAGCTGTCTCGACCCATGAGATAGCTTGTAGCCATTAGCCATTAGCTTAATACTTAAGAGTGCTCTTGTATTAAAACTAATTACTAATAACTAATTACCATAAACTGTCTCAGAATACTACCACATTGTGACATTTTTTTCCATGCTCTCTGTGTATTAAAAGCTTAAAGACTACGAGCTACTAGCTACAAGCTATTTATATGTGGATGAGTTAGAAAATACAAAGCTTTTCATTGCTATACTGCGTAGTGTAGTATGGGCAAATTTCCATTTAAACGTCCGCGTATAATCTCTAAAAAATTTCCTGAATTAGATTCGTCTATTGATGGGGTCACAAAGTCACTTGATGACCTTGTTTTTAGTTACCACGAGCAGGTGGGTAAGGCGCTTTCCAAGAAGCATTGGTTGATGGCATTTTCTTCTATTGCACTTTTACTTGTGCTTGGTAGTTTTATTTCTATGCGAGGAAAGGCTGATAGTAGTATCTTTTATCCTGAGACATGTCTTGGAGGTTGGATCAACCCTGATAACGCACAAGGTGAACAACAGACCACTTCTAATGGGGACGAAACACAATTCACCAAAGAAAACTCAGCAGTACTTCCAAAAAATACAAACGGAGATATGTACTGTGGTAATTTCAAAGGAAAATTCGATCAAGCGACTCGACCCACAAAAATAATTGTGTCACTCGCTCTCACAAAAGGTCAAGAGCTTACTAATGAAGATCTTTTTGAAACTGGTAAAAAAGTAGCTACTACGACGCCTTTAATTCTGGATGTCGCTTCATCAACTGCATCCTCCACACTTATCCTTGCTTCTTCATCTGAAAATCTTACGAGTAGTACAACGACTCATGAAACTATCGCTTCATCAACTGAAGTTGGCACAGCCGTTGCCACTCCTGGATCTTTGAGAGTAGATACATCCTCTATTGTAAACGGTGTTGTAAAATCTTTTCAAGATACTATCAGTGATATTTTTAATACTCATGATACTAAAAAAACGGAGACGGATACTATTGTCATTCCGCCACCAACCGAAACACCTCTTCAAGAAACGATCCCATCACCAGTAACTCCTACACCTTCAAATGGATCATCTACATCGTATTTTCCTTTACAAAATAATGTACTATCACATTTTGTGAGTACTGCTTTTGCAGAAGAAATTGTATCAGCAAGTGCAACAATCGAAACAGAAATACCTACCCACGTTACTATAAATTCTAAGGAAGAAAAAATAGACAAAGCTACAACCACCTTACAAGAAGGTAATATCGTACTTGGAATTTCTACTTCAACAGAAGTTGCAAGTACAACAGAAAGAGATGTCATCAGTACTATTGCTAGTTCAACTCAGGCAACATCAAGTAGTAGTATCTTTGGAACTTCAACACAAGAACTTTCAGCGACAACAACTGAGGATTATCAATCGCAAAATAACTTTCTTGAAGTATTTTATACATTCGACGGTGAAGTTTGGAAAAGTCTCGGGTCTCTTAATGAAATTTCGATGAAGTATCGCACTTTTGAAATTCCAGTGAATGCTTCTACTTCATGGGTTGATATGAGTAAGTTACAGATAAAAATAGAAGCACGAAAGCGTGATCAAGAAACACCTGTAGTGTACTTAGATGGTGTGAAAGTAGAAGTTTTATATGAGACAGTCGTTGGGCATATTCATCCAGACTTTACACGTGATACTATCTTGACAGATGAGATACTCGAAGATGTACGAATAGTGAGAATTGTTAACAATGACACTAACCGTGAAGAGGTGTGGTATATGTATCTTGATACTACAGGATCGTCTACCTTAGTGACTGCTTTATCAACGACAAGTACAAGCACTCCTGATGCCACATCTACACTTGAAGTTGCATCATCATCTCCATCAACTCTTGTTATAAAATCAGGAATACCAAAAAATATATGGTTTAGATTTGATGATAAGATACAAGGAAAAACATCTAGAGAACTTTTGGAAGAAATTAGGAGAATTGACAAAAATAAATTAGATGTAGATGAAAGAGAAAGATCGCCTGACTTTGCGGTAGATATAATTAAAACTATTAAGGGTACTTTTTTAGAGGCGGTTGTGGTGCAAGTTGAAAAAGAACATGTTGATGAGTTGTGGTTGTATGATATACAAAATGGTACAGAGAAAAAACTACAAGTAGGTAGTTCAACAATGACGCTTTCTGCAACCTATCCGCTCGGTACAAAAGGGGATTATCTTTTTTGGTTATCACATGATGAGATGACGTTATATGCATATAACTTACGTACAAAAGAAGTGATGATGAAGATGGTGCCGCTTTTTGATGGAATAAAAGGTGAGCGAGGAGAAGTGATCTTTGATAATTTTCCTTGGAAGGTGATTATTGGAGCTGAAGGATTTTTATTTTTTAGTGTTGGAACTGGAGAAGTTTTTTCGGATGACAACTCTTCTGTTGTGGAAGCGTTCCGAAAGAAGATGAAGTTGGATAGTATTTTGAACAATGACGAATTAAGCGGACTAAGTCTACCTGTAGAAGAAAGCACTACGACTGAAGAAACCAGAAATATTCCACAACAATAACCTATGCAAGGAATTTTTCGTATAAAAAAATATAGTAAAAAAATACTCATTACGTTACTCATTGGAGTATTTATTTTTTCAGGATTTAGTCCGCTTGAATTTATGTTTGGTAGTACTTCGAGCGTATCAAAGAGTAGCTCACATTTTAGTAGTAATGAGATAGCCCATGCTGCGATTAACGCTGCAGAAAAAGAGTACATCATCGACACTGGTCCTGTGACTGGTTCGACGACTGCAAATTATGTTTTTGCAACTTTTTTTAACCCGTCTGGTTCTGGGAGAACTGCAGCTATTAAACATCTTATTGTACGTGCTGATACTGCATCGTCAACAGCATCTAACTATGTGAACTTAACCGTTCGTCGCATCACTGCAGCCTCTGCTGGAACTCAAATAACTCAAGCAAATTTCCCACAAAAAAATGCAAGCTCCTCTAACTCAGTTATAGAAATCCGTTACGGTGGAGTGACATCAACTTTCTCAGGAAGTGTGGACTCAAGAATCTTTGGACAACCACTTTCTGGTGCGGTTGGTTCAAGTTTTAGTGAGCGAGACATACAGTTTGGGTCAAGTGACGAAAAAATAGTGTTACAGCCAGGAGAAGGAATAGCTGTGTACCAAGAAGCTGCAGGTGTAGCATCTACAAAAGCAAGAATAGTATTTGAGTGGGACGAAACAGCGAATGCTCCTTCGTCTTCCGGAGAATTTCTTTTTGCCTTTCCTCGTGTTGCGGTCGCATCATCAACTAACTTTGTCTATAACTCTTTTTTTAATCCATCTGCCTCTGGTAAGTCAGCCGTTGTAAAGCGTATTTGGTATGGCACAGAAACGTGTAGTGCGGCTGCGGTCTACACAAATAGTCTTGTCCTTAAACGTATCTCTGCGGCTTCGGTTGGGACCGCTATTGCTGCATCAAACATCCCTAAGAAAAATACAGGAAGTACTGATAGTGTGATGGAATTTAGATACAACAATGCAATTGTGACTCAAGTAGGTGGGACAGATGCTCGTCTTGGACATATGACTCCGTGTGGGGCAGCCGGTCAGTCTACTGGGTGGCAAAAAATTGATTTTGACACGAATGACGAGAAACTTATTCTTCAGGCAGGGGAAGGAATAGCGCTCATCACCGAAGGGGCAAGTAATGCAAACCAAATTGTGCGAATGATTGTAGAATGGCAAGAAGTAACAACAGCGAATACTCCAGCATCTCTTGGTGAGTATATTTTTGCTTCCGGAAAAGTTGCATCTTCTACAGCACTTAACGCGACATCATTTTCTTTTTTTAATCCAGTAGGTTCTGGGAAATCAATAAGTATTAAGCGACTAGACATTCTTGCGAATGCAACAACTGCAGCTGCATATACTTCATATCAGTGGAGACGTATAACCGCAGCTTCCGGGGGTACGCTCATTGCAGCGAGTGACCTTCCTAAAAAACATACTGGAACGGCAAATAGTATTGCAGAAATGAGATGGTGTCTTCAGGGGTGTGACTCAATTATTTCTGCAACCTATGCGGGTACCGTCGATGCTCGTCTCCTTTCTGTAACAGGAGCAGGGGCCGTTGGTCAAACAATCGGTGAGCGAGAAATTGTTTTTGGAAGTAATGAAAAAATAGTTCTTCAACCTGGGGAAGGAATAGCACTCTATAATGATGTGTTGATAGGGAGTGTGGCAGAAGCTGTTAAGGTGCTTATCGAGTGGGATGAAGATGCAAGCACACCAGCGTCCCAAGGGGAATATCTTATGGATATTGGGCCAATCAACGGTAACGTTGCAACCACGTATAATTTTATTTCATTTTTTAATCCAGTGTCATCTGGGAAGAATGCTGTTTTTAGAAGAATAGGGATTCGAGTTGATACTATTGCTAACGCAGTATATATACCTATTCAGCTACGGCGTATCACCTCGTCTTCTGGTGGTACCGTAGTTGCCTCATCGAGTTATCCGAAGAAACATACAGGTACAGCAACGAGTTCCATGGAAATTCGTACAACAGGTGTGGTTGTAACCTATGCTGGAGCGACGTCATCTTCTATGCTTGGGGTACAAACTCCAGGTACTGTTGGATCAGTAATTGCTGGGAACACTGGCTATAAAGAAATTATTTTTACAGATAGTGAACCACTTGTGCTTAAGCCAGGTGAAGGGATTGTGTTATACCAAACACCAACTGCAGGGGATATTAGCTTACGTATACGAATGCTCGCTGAGTGGGCAGAGCAAGCTTCTGCACCAACTGCGCTTGGGGAGTTTATGTCAACGATTGGTCCAATTAACCAGTCATTAGTTGCAAACTTTGTGTATGCAACACTTTTTAATCCTATTACTTCAGCAAGTAACTATATTGTACGAAAATTAGGCATGCAGGTGGATAGAAGTGGCGCTGCAACAACTCCAACGTATACTCCGGTTTCGATACGACGTATTGTTACAGCGTCAGCTGGAACAGTTGTGGCAACAACGAGTATTGCGAAAAATACAGGAAGCGCTTCTCCAACAGCAGAACTGCGGTCAAACGGTGTAACAGTCACCTTTGCTGGTAGTGCTGATTCAAGAATTCTCGCAGGGACATCTCCTGGGGTTGTTAATCAGGTATCTGGTGACAACGAAAGTAAAATTACGCCAGGTGATGAGCTTGTGCTTCATCCAGGAGAGGGGATTGCTTTGTATCAAGAACAAGTGAACGGAGACGCTAACAGTAGGTATCATTTTTTCTTGGAATGGAAGGAGGTTAGCACATCAACTCCTGCTCAATTTATTTCTTTTACCATTTCTACTTCAAGTATTTTTTTGGGAACTGTTTCACCAACTATCGCACGCTATGCATCTAGTACAAATACTCTTGGAAGTGCCACTGAAGTAGAAGCGCATACCTTAAGTGTTATTTCTAATGCTACAAATGGTTATACCGTGAGTGCAAAAGGGCAGACACTGACATCAGGTACAACTACTATTGCTGCAATTGGAGGGATCGCTACGACGTCTCTTGTTGGTACAGAGCAGTTTGGGATACGACTTGTAGCTACTGGTGGGTCAGGTACTTCAACATCACCATATGATGGAAATAACTTTGCTTACGCAGCAACAGCAACAACTTCATCTCAAGTTGCCAATGCTACTACTGGTGATAATGCAACAACAACATTTTCTGTACGATATCTTGCAAATATCGCCCCAACAACTCTTCCTGCAGCATACACTGCGAATATTATCTACGTAGTTACTGCTAACTTTTAGTTGAAAAATTTTAGGAGAGTATTTTTTTCTTTTAAAAAATAGGCTTTTTTGGGAATGTTATCCACTAAGGTCTAAGTCATCACATGATATGCTGTAGATATACAAAAAACCAAGCAGGCTTTTTGTTTTTTAAGTACGCAAGTATCTAAACATCTCTAATTATGTTTAAAAAGAATTTTTTTCCAGCACTGAACTCTCTTTTTATTATCGTAAGTATCGTTATTGGTACATCAATTACTCATGTTGAGCTTGTTTTCGCCGCAGCCCTTACATCACTTTCTGATACCCAGTCTTCTATTAAGATAAACACACTCTCAGATCACACGATTCAGTTTGTTACTCCCACTGGTGTTGCTGCAGGTCAAGGAATTAGTCTTACTTTTTCTGCAGGATATGCGACGGGCACCTTTGCGATTGCTAACTTTGATTTTGGAACAAGTACTTCAGCTGTGTGTAGTGGTTTTGTGGATGCGCTCTTGGTTTCAGGAGCAGCATCCGGTCTTAGTTGGGGGGTATCACAAGCAACTAATACAATATATATTGTTTCAGGAACGGCTGTTGTACCTGGGAATCGTTGCGTTCAAATAAAAATAGGATCAAATGCTGTTTCTCAGGCATCCGGTACTTCACAAATTATTAACCCAACAGTTGCGACAACAACGGGTGCAACTGTTACCATTGCAGGGTCATTTGGAGATACTGGGACCATAACTCAAAACATTATTGCAGATGATACGGTTGCGGTTACTGCAACGGTCGCACAGTCATTTACCTTTAGTATTTCTACATCAACTATATTTTTTGGAGCCTTAGGAAATACTGTGAAGTTTGCTTCTTCTACTAATCCACTAGGTGACGCTGCTGAAACTATTGCCCATACGCTCGCGGTGTCCACAAACGCACCGTCAGGGTATACGATTACCATAAAAGGGCAGACTCTCACCTCACTTCAGAGTGCCACCAACACGATTAGTGCCATCGGTGGAACTGCAGCGTCTTCATCACCGAATACTGAACAATTTGGAATACGAGCAACTGTTTCTGGGGGAACAGCGGCCACAGTATCTTTACCATACTCACTTCCAACTTCATATGGGTATAATGCTACAGCCACAACATCTGCAGTATTGGCAACTGAAACTAATGCAGCCAATACCACAACGTATTCACTAAGATATCTTGCCAATATCGCACCATTAACAGAAGCTGGGACATATGTGGCTAACATTGTCTATGTTGCAACAGCGAATTTTTAGAAGATATTACTTAAAAATTATTTATGCTAAAGAAAAAATTATTTATCTCTACTGTTGGAGTTTTCCTTGTTTCCATAGTGTACATCTTGACACCGTATATAGATAAAGCATTCGCTCTTGCACTTACATCGCTCTCGGATACACAGTCTACACTTAAAGTAAGCACACTCTCAGATCATACTATTCAATTTGTTACTCCAAGTGGCATTTCAGCTGGTGGGGGGATAAGTATTACCTTACCCACTGGGTACGCTACTGGAACCTTTGCAATTGCTAATTTTGATCTTGCAACCAGTACTTCAGCAACATGTTCATCATTTACGGATGCTTTGCTTCAGTCTGGGGCGGCAACAGGTCTTACGTGGGGAGTAACAGTAGCGACTTCAACCATATATATTGTTTCAGGTACAGCAGTTATTCCAGTGAATCGTTGTATACAAATACGAATTGGTTCCAATGCGACATTTGGTGGTGCTGGAACTTCCACTCTTGTTAATCCTTCAATATTTGGTGCGTATCTTATCAATTTAGCAACAAGTGTTGGAGATACTGGTTACGTAACTGAGTACATTGTGCCTGATGACACTATTCTTATGTCAGGGACAGTTAACCAATCATTGACATTTACTGTCTCAACATCGACAATTTACTTCGGTATTCTTGGTGCAGGGGGTGCAAAATTCGCATCCTCAACCAACACAGCGGGAGATATATCAGAAACAATAGCTCATACACTCGCTGTTGGCACTAATGCACCTTCAGGATTCACACTCTCTGTCCGAGGGCAGACTCTCACGTCACAACAAAACTCCGCAAATACAATCGATGCAATTGGCGCTACTGCCGCTTCTTCTACTATTGGTGTTGAACAATTTGGTTTTAGAGCAACAGAATCAGGTGGAATAGAGGTAACACTTTCTTCGCTGTACTCTTTTTTATCTTCGTATGGCTATAATGCCACAGCTTCATCGTCATCTATTGTTGCAATAGGAAGTGGATCTACTCCAACCTCTACGTTTTTGATGCGATATGTGACAAATATCGGATCGATCACAGAAGCAGGTACGTATACCGCTAGTCTTATTTACGTGGCAACAGCGAACTTTTAAGTAAAATTACCTTAATCTTTTGGTGCGATGTGTTTCTAAATCTATAAAAATCAAGAAAAATAAAGCTTATCCACAGCTTACCATGGTTATAAGATGATAGAATTAATAGAAATAAGATGTAGAAACCTTAATTTTATTAATATCACACTCACCATGTTCAAAAAAAACTTTCTCACCTCTATTACCAGCTTTTTCATAATTCTTGGTATTGTTGTAGGTGCATCTATTACTCACGTAGAGCTAGCATTCGCAGCAGCACTAACAACACTTTCAGACACGCAGTCGTCAGTTAAAATAAACACCCTATCAGACCATACAATTCAATTCGTAACACCAAGTGGTATTTCTGCAACACAAAGTGTGAGTATCACATTCCCTGTTGGATGGAACTTAGGAGGACTAGGTGCAACAAGTACTGACTTTGCAACAAGTACATCAGCCTCATGTTCTGGTTTTACTGATGCCCTTCTCACTAATGGATCAGCTTCAGGCCTCAGTTGGGGAGTTGCTACCACATCACAAAGTATTACTATTACTTCTGGAACAGCAGTAGTTCCAGCTAACCGTTGTGTGCAAATTAGACTTGGTTCTAACGCTATTTCTCAAGCATCCGGTACCTCACAGATCACTAACCCGTCATCTGCAACGAGTTCGATACTTACTCTTGCTGCAGGTGCTGACAGTGGACAAATTACTGTTAACATTATCACTGATGATACTGTTGCAATGACAGGAACAGTTACTCAATCACTCTCGTTTGTTATTTCTACATCAACAATCTACTTTGGTACTCTTGGTTCTGGTGCTCCTAAATTCGCCTCCTCTACTAACCCACTCGGTGACACAGTAGAAACTATTGCTCACACTTTAGCTGTTGGAACGAATGCACCATCAGGATTTACACTATCTGTGCGTGGACAAACACTCACATCTTTACAAAATGCCAGTAACACTATTGATGCAATCGGAGCAACTGCAGCATCTTCAACTCCCCCAGGAACAGAACAATTCGGCTTACGAGCAACACAAGCAGGTGGTACTAGTGTGACTGTTTCACCTCCTTATTCTTTTTCAACTTCATATGGTTATAGTGCCACAGCGACAACCTCAGCAACTTTGGCAGTAGGCACTGGATCAACACCAGTATCAACTCTGTCTCTTCGTTATGTCACTAACATTGCAGCGATTACAGAAGCAGGAACCTATGCCGCAAACCTTATTTATGTAGCAACAGCTAACTTCTAAGGGAAGTTCTACTATTATAATCAAGCAATTTATGACAACATCAAAAACTTTTAAGAGAATAGTGAGTGCATTTTTAACGACAGGATTTGCTCTTAGTATTCTTACAGCACAAGCGCTCACCATATCACCTGCACGAGCTGAGCTCACTGGAGATCCAGGTGAAACAATACAAGGATCCTTTACTCTTGTTAACCCTCTTGATGCTGACCAAACATACTATACTTCAGTAGAAAATTTTGAAGCACAAGGTGAAACAGGTACACCTAACTTCACCATATCAAAAGATGGCCTACCTTCTTGGGTAAAAATTATTGAAAAAGTGACTCTTAAAAAAGGAGAACGTATTACCGTCCCTTATAACGTTGTAATCCCAACAGATGCAGATTCAGGTGGACACTTTGGTGCAATTTTCCTTTCAACAGTCCCCCCATCTGCTGGTGAAGGGCAAGTGTCGGTGGGTGCAAAAGTTGGTATGCTTCTCTTTCTTAAAGTCACAGGAACTGTTAAAGAACAAGGTGGATTGAGTTCATTCACTCTCAAAGGAGGGGAAAAAGTTCTAACAAGTCTTCCTGTTGATTTTTTGTATAAGTTTAAAAATGAAGGTAATGATAGAGTAAAACCAGAAGGTGTTCTCACTATCAAAAATATACTCGGTATGGAAGTTAGAACTATTGATATCAACAAAGTAAAAGGAGATAATGTTCTTCCTGCTAGTACACGACGTTTTGAAGTTCGATATGGAGATGTTGATGCTCCAACAATTTCTGCTCCATTTTTTGAACATGTCAAATTTCAAAAAGATCACTTTGCTCTCGGTATGTATTCTGCTAACTTAAGATTAACATTTGGAAATGCAGGTGTTGCGACATCCTCAATTACTTTCTACATGTTTCCATGGCAACTTCTTCTCGTTATCTTAGGTGTGATACTTGTCGGAGTTATTCTTCTTATCTCACTTATTAAGCATTATAATAAATGGATCATCAAGCAAGCACGAGCAGCTGCAAAAAAATAACTTTAAAACCTTCTTTAAGAATACAATTTCTTTGTTTCGGTATTCTTGCTGCAAGTTCTCTATCATCACTGTCTGTTTCTTTTGCAGATGATCCTACTCCAAATCCTTTGTCTGAAACCATTATAATTTCAGCAACTGTTTTGCAAAACCCAAATATCAGCCCTAATACCCCACCTACTCCACCATCAAGTCCAATTAATTTAGCAGACACCTTTGATGTTGCAGTTTTTAAAGGAGTGGCTTACCCCGGAAGTATTATTTCTCTTCTAAAAAATGGTGTGATCATTGCAGAAATCCCAGCGAATCCAAATGGGACTTTTGAAATACATGTCAGGAATCTCAATCCTGGAACATATAGTTTTGGAATACGTGCCGAAGATAAAACAGGCT
Source organism: Minisyncoccota bacterium (assembly GCA_043740125.1). Lineage (GTDB taxonomy): Bacteria > Patescibacteriota > Minisyncoccia > Phycocordibacterales > UBA5272 > UBA11704. The sequence goes on along the minus strand of JAYUCW010000064.1, from coordinate 5,448 downwards.
TAAAGTCTAAGCTTCTTACCTTCACCGTATTTGTTTCAGCATCTGTTGCAACTGAAGTTTCAGGAATATTCATTCCTCCAACAATCACTACTGACAAAGTTGAAGTAAAAAAAGGGGATCAGATTGTTTTTTCAGGGACTAGTGTACCAGAATCTGAAATACGACTCTCCGTTGCTTATAATGGAGAAGTGATCACACGAATAAAAGCAAAACAAGATGGTTCTTGGGTGTATAGTATTACTTATAGTGATTTTGGGGATTATGTCGCGAAAGCTCGATCTTTGACAGCGGGGGACCTCTCTCCTTTTTCTGATGAGATTACTTTTCTTGTGGGTGTAACGAATCGTATTCGTCCAAAAACGCTTACGCTCGCAGGTTTTAGAAAACGTTGTGACTTAAATGATGATAATAGGGTTAACCTCCTTGATTTTAGTATTATGGCATTTTGGTATAAACGCCTCACGTTTCCACCAAAAGTTGACTTAAATAGTGATAAAAGTGTCAACCTTACTGATCTTAGTATCTTGGCATACTGTTGGACAGGATAAATTAATATGAACTACATTATTAAAAAAATCTGCATAGCTTTGTTACTAGGAGTTACCTCATGCTCTCTTGTTTTTGCTGCGCAGATAATTATAGACACACCTGCCAAAAATGCTTCTCATAGAAACCCTATTATTGTTTCGATTCTACTTGATACACAAGAAGATGTAGTAAGCGGCATAGCTGGTAACTTTTCGTTTCCACAAGATCTCTACACACTTAAAGATATTTCAATAGAAAGTAGTGTTGTTTCTTTGTGGGCACATCAGCCATCTCGTACTGATGAAAAATATCTTGATCAAAGAGTGCATATACCTTTTGAAGGAATATTTCCTGGTGGGTACTCCGGTGTGCGAAGCGCATATTATGATGGTAAAAAACCAGGAGTAGTTTTTTCAGTCACGCTAATTCCAAAAAATTCAGGTAAAGGAGATTTACTTGTTGATGACATAACTCTCTATGCTTTCACAGCTGATGCAAAACCTCTTCCTGTTGCAAGTGCCGTTAAAATAGTTGAAATTCCAAATCTTCCTGACATGCAAGCTACACAAGGAGTGATTTTAAATGAAAGGCAAGTAGAAAGTCCAACATTAACTACATTTATTACACGAGATATACTTATCAATAATAACGCGTGGTATCTTGTTAGTAACGAACGTGAACAAAAAAGTTCTCAAGAAAAAATATATATTGTAGAAACTGACACGAGTAACCCTCTCTTAGTCGATGACTATGCTTGGAAATCAGTTACTTTGCCGTATGTAATTATCTTCCAAGATAGAACGAAATATATTCATGTAAAAGTTTTGTATTCAAATGGAACCTACGCACTAAGAACACTTCCACCTGTTGAAAACTCTCGAAATATTCCACTTGCTTCACGTATACTAGGAGGTATAGCTGTGGCTCTTCTTCTTTTGTATATTTATGTTACATTTTTCTTTAAATCTCTTTCACACCAATCAAAAATCACTTAGCTGCTTTCGTCGTTTCTTATTTGCTTGTGTAATAACAAGTGCAATTACTATCTTATCCTCCCAATTTGCTTTTGCTGCTAATTTAAGTATTTCTCCATCATCAGTAACAACAAAAGTTGGGAAAACTTTTACTGTTGACTTAGTAGTGAACAATAACATTGATGCTATCAATGCTGCTTCAGCACTCATTACCTACCCAGCAGACAGTCTCTCAATAGTTTCAGTATCAAAAGCAGGATCTTTTATTTCACTGTGGGCCGAAGAGCCTACATTTTCAAATGTAAAAGGAACGCTTACTTTAGAAGGTGTTGCTTTAAATCCAGGGTTTAATAAATCAACAGGGAAGATACTATCAATAACTTTTAAAGCTCTTCAAGAAGGGAATATTAGTATCGTGGTCAAATCAGGTTCAGTTCTTGCAAATGATGGTAACGCAACTGATGTTTTAAAAACTACAGGTGCTGCTTTTGTGTATATAAATGATGTTAAAGTTGAAACGGAAGTAAAAGAAACTGTAGTCCCGGTGGTCACATCAGTAACTCATCCTGATAGTAATATGTGGTATGGAAGAAGAGATGCAACATTTGAATGGAAATTACCTGATGGAGTAACAGCAGTGAGAACAGTATATTCTGACAAAGAGACTTCAATTCCAACTAAAGTATATGACCCACCAGTTACTAATCGTTCCTTTACAGTAGATGCTGACGGTATCATGTACATGGCAGTGCAATTTAAAAATGCAAGTGGTTGGGGAGCTATTACTCGGTATAAATTCCAGATTGATTCTCAGGCACCAGATACTCTTAAGGCATCTTTCCCTGATGGTCAAGTGACGACGAACCAGACTCCAGCTATACTTATCCTTGCTGAAGATTTACTCTCCGGGGTGCATAAGATTACTATGAGTATTGATAATGGACAAGCAATTGACTTCCCTGTTGATTCTTCCAATCTCTACCGTCTCCCAAAACAAAATTCTGGTAATCATACCGTTGTGATTAATGCTATTGATAATGCTGGTAACAGTAGTACTGTGTCACTTGATTATACAATCCAAATGATTAATCCTCCGGTAATCACTGAATATACTAAGAAGGTAGATTTCGATACTATGTTTAAAGTAGTTGGCGCAACGTATCCACAATCAACAGTTGAAGTTATGTTAACTGATGCAGACGGGCGTATTGTAACTTCAAAAACTACTTCTAGTGATACAGGGGCGTTTACGTTATTATGGAATAATAAACTTGACTCAGGTGTGTATGAAATGAAAGCACGAGTTCTTGACGTTCGAGGTTCAGTGAGTGATTATACAGAAAACAGAGTTATTATTGTGGAAAGAATGGTGCTTGTGCGTTTCGGCATTTTTGTGATGAACTGGCTCTCAGTTATTTTAATTATTATTATTGCAACATTAATGGTATGTGGAACATTATGGTATGCTCTTGTACAGTTCTCACGATTTAGAAGAAGAGTACGACGTAATCTTAGTGAAGTAGAAGATACACTTCATGTAAATGTGAAAGCACTTCGCCAAGATACCGAAGAATTCCATGATGTCTTGGTAAAAGCAGAACGAAAACGTGAACTTACAAAAGAAGAAACAACAATTCTTAAAAAATTCAAAAAGCGTCTTCTCATAACTGAAAAAGAAATCGAGAAGAAGTTAGAAGATGCAACGGAGTAGAAAAAAGGGGGGGGGGGAAACAGACAACAGACAACAGACAACAGACAGAAAGACATTAAAGCGAAAAAAAAACGGTTTAAGGTCGCCTGTTTATTTCATCTTTCTGTTGTCGTATAGTCTGATGTCTGCTGTCTTCCCACATGGTATACTTTCCACATATGAATACACCTGATTATCAAGAAGTTGCCAAAGAATTACAAAAAAAAATTAAAGGAGAAGTGACACTTAATGATGAAGATAGAGAGCGTGTCGCGCGAGATACAAGTTTATTTTATATAAAGCCAGAAATTGTTGTGTATCCAAAAACGGCTCTCGATATCAGTCATATCTTTGAATATGTGAGTGAAAAAAAGCAAGTAGGTTTTGATATTGCAGTATCTATGCGTGCTGCCGGAACCTGCATGACAGGAGGCCCACTCTCATATTCAATTGTCATAGATACAACTAAGTATATGAATCTCATAAGTGATGTTAAAGAATTCTCTGCTACTGCTGAGCCTGGAGTATATTATCGTGATTTTGAAAAAAGAACACTTGAAGCTGGCTGGCTTATGCCGAGTTATCCAGCATCACGCGAGCTTGCAGCAATTGGAGGTATTGTGTCAAATAATTCTGGTGGAGAAAAGACCCTTACGTATGGTAAAACTGAGAACTACGTGCAATCACTTGATGTTGTCTATGCAAATGGTGCGAGAGATATGCTTCACGGATTTTCTGGGGTGGACCTTGAACTTAAGCTTAAAGAAAATTCTGAAGGAGGAAGAGTTCATAAAGAGATGTTTGATCTCATTAATGATAACTATGATGTTATCATGAAAGCTAAGCCAACAGTCTCCAAAAATTCTTCAGGATATTATCTTTGGAATGTGTATACGAGAGAGACGGGAGTTTTTGATCTTTCTAAGCTTATTGTGGGTAGCCAGGGGACTCTTGCAGCTGTGACGTCTGCAACATTAACTGGAGTGAAGCCTCGCCTTCATTCTCGCATGCTCATTATGTTTGTACCATCAACTGTTCACCTTGGTGAAATTATCGTGAAGATGCTCGCACATAAACCAGAAACAATAGAGTCTTATGATGATAATACGTTTAAAATTGCAATAAAGTTTTTTAAAGATATTGCACTTCGTATGGGAGGAAACATGCTCACACTTGGTCTTCAGTTCTTACCAGAATTTTGGATGGTGGTAACTGGCGGCGTGCCTAAGATTATTCTTATGGCAGAGTTTACTGGAGACACTGAACCTGATGTTGATGCGCAGGTGCAAGCTGCCTATGACGACATGAAGTCATTTAACCTTCCAATGAAGCGCACACATAAAGAATGGCAGGCCAAGAAATACTGGACATTTAGGCGTGAGAGCTTCAACTTACTTCGTAAGAGATTGCAAGGTATGCGTACTGCTCCTACAATTGACGATATTGTAGTGCATCCGCTTGACCTCCCAGAATTTTTACCGAAGCTCGATAGTATTTTTAAACAAGAGAAATATAAAGATCTTGTCTATACAGTAGCAGGTCACATGGGGGATGCGAACTTCCATATTATTCCACTTATTGATATCCATAAAGAAGGGATAGTTGATACACTTCATCAACTGATGGATGAAGTGTACACACTTGTATTCCAGTATCGTGGCTCTATGTCAGGGGAACATAATGATGGTCTTTTACGTACCGCATACCTTCCGATGATGTTCCAACCAGAGATCATGAGTCTTTTCGAAAAGACTAAACTTATATTTGACCCACAAAATATTCTCAACCCTGGTAAAAAAGTTTATGGCAACAAGGACTATGCGTGGAGCCATGTGGATAGGCAGTAGCCATTAGCTTTTAGCTCTTAGCTTTATACAAAAAAATGAGAGACTATTTTTTTAATTTTTTACTTAAAGCTCTTTTGGGCGAAAGAAGGTACTATTCATGGGTTAGCGAACTCAACAAGTAAGTGCAACACTTCTAGTAAAATAGAAGCATATGAATTACAAGCATTTAATACCATATCTAAATAACTCATCCACTGTGTCATACCCGCGGAGGCCGTCTACAGGTGTCGACACTTTTCCTTTCGACCGGGTATCTAGGTTTAAACACTGGATCCCCGCATTCGCGAGGATGACAATACAAGGGAGTAGTTATACCATCCCCAACTAACCCCTTAATATTTGATTAGTCTTTTGATATACTTATGTATATGAACAGATGTAAAATAATAGACCATCATTCACTTAATGA
>JAYUCW010000063.1:0-1799 GCA_043740125.1 Minisyncoccota bacterium | reverse complement strand
AGATTCTGACCTACTTGTAATTCTGACGGAATAACTAACATACCACGACGAATAGAACAAGAAGCAAAATCAATAGGAGTAGAAAGCTCTCGTCGAATAAGATTATATGCTTCTTCGCGTAGATTAATAGGTACTTGACCTTTGAAAGCATCATGTGACTCCTTCTGAAATAGTATCTCGGGCATTTGTTGCTTAATTCTTAAGCCTGCCCGAGATAAGTGATCGCGGACGGTAGCTTGAGGTATGTAGGCATATGCTTCTCGGAAGAGTTCTTCTGACCATCTATCGAAGAATTGTCTTCTTCTGCCGTGAGGAGTTATGATGACGCGACGATTAGTCTTAAGTATTTCTTGTACGCTTTTGTGAAAAGTACCTCTTATCTTAGGACTGAATTTATGAAAGGTATTTAGTAATTCTCCCGCTTGCTTCTCAGATACTACTACATCTATAGAGGCACGCCTAGCCTCAGACATGATTGTATTGCAGAGTTTAGCTTTGTGCATATTATAGTTACCGCCATGACGGCCAACTTTTCCAATAAAACGTTCTTCCTTAGAAACTTCAGTAGGTTGTTTATTAAAGAACCACGAAGCCGTAAGCTTATGTACGTCAGTAGAATTAAAGACATCCAACAACTCATAATCTTCGCTAAGCAGAGCCACCACGCGAGCCTCAGCTTGACTAAGGTCAATACTAAATAATTCATAACCTTCATCTGCCTCGAAGCATCTTTGTATCTCATGTCCTATGCCTCTCTCAGGTACTGTCTGAAAAGCTAATCCTGATTCACTTGGTCTTGTAGGACTTTTTCTTCCTCCTCCTTTAATCTTCTTTCCGAGTTTGCCCGTTGAGCTACGTCCAGTTTCAGTTCCCATGATGTTATAGCTTGTTCGCATTCGATTATCGTAGTCTGGAGGTGCTTTGATGTAAGTAGAAAGTGTTTTCTTGAGTCTCCTTGTATCAAGGATTGCATTAAGCATTCTTGCTTTCTCAGGTTTTCCGTGAGTATGATTAGAAAGTAATGCAACAAGAGTATCTTCTTCAGTATTTGCTCTGGTAGGGAATCCGAGTTCTCCATATAAAAGAGCAGCAATTTGCTTCGGGCTGTTGATGAACTTTGGATTAAATGGCTTGTTGATAAGGGTGAATAATTCTTCTTCTCTTCTTCTTGCGAGGATTTCATACTTTCTCCTAATTAGTGATTGCTTGTGAGTATTATAACGATAACCTATGTCTTCTAGTTCGAAGTAGAAATCATGAAGCTTATGCACGTAATCGAAATAGAAATTAGTTAAGTCTAATTCTTCTAGTTCTTTTTCCTGTTCCTCGAATACTTCATAAGTTACCGCGGCGTCTTTTGCGTTGTATAACAGTATTCTTGAAACACTATCTCGCTTTGGGTCAAAGTCCTTGTATTCGTCTTTGTAATAAGGCTCGTTAGTATAGATACTAGTAAGAAAATAAAGCCCCCGAGGAAATTCAGGGTATAACGTATGAGCGATGAGCATAGTATCAGCATAAAAATTAGATACATGCATAAGACATGTATTAAGTAAACGTTCCTGGTCAAACTTGAAATTCTGACCAATGATTTTGATTGACTTATCATTTAATGTTTCTCCTACTAACTTCCATATTTCTTGTAAGTCATGATAAGGTATCTCTATTGCATCAATACCTTTCATTAGTATTAGAGGTATTGATATTGCAGAATGACGAGTAAATGAAAAGGATATACAAGTAGGAATCGATTTATAGGTTTCGATATCTACTGACAAAATGCGACGAGTAGACTCAGC
>JAYUCW010000062.1:0-1811 GCA_043740125.1 Minisyncoccota bacterium | reverse complement strand
CATGTGTTGCCTCACACAAAACTACTTGCTCACATTTATAAAACTCATGCACTCTCACAAGACCTTTAACATCTTTTCCATGACTTCCTGCTTCTTTGCGAAAACATGGACTCCAGACAATATATTTTCGTGGAAGTGTTGCACCATCTAACACCTCATCACTATGGTAGAACATTGTCGCAACTTCTCCTGTTCCTGCTAAATAGTCATCTCCATCTTTATAGAGATCGTCCTCACCTCCTGGTAGATATCCCGTACCTAAGAGTGCTTGGCGCTTCACAAGTGACGGTACAAGCATCGGGGTGAATCCTTTTTTTTGCCATCGTTGCATAACATATTGCCAGATTGCAAGCTCAAGCATCGCACCATCGTTCTTTAAAAAATATCCACGAAATCCAGATGTTTTAGTCCCACGATCAAAATCAACCATATCACTTTTTTCCATAAGTTCAATATGATCAAGCGCAGGAAATGGGAACGCAGGTATCACTCCCCATGCTCGTACTTCAACATTATCTGCATCACTTGCTCCGTCTGGTACTGACATATCAGGAATATTCGGTACAGCAAGCATAAGAGTTCTCCAGGATTTCATAACTTCTTCGAGCTCCTCTTCTTTTATTTTTAATTCTTCTTTCACTACTTTCATTTTTTCAATCAGATCAGCGCGCTCAAAAGCTGTTACTTTCATAATAGAATCACTTGCTAGGTTTTGTTGTGAGCGCAGTTCTTCTACAGTGCGAAGGAGTGCTAGGCGCTTTGTATCCACCTCGAGTAATTCACTTACATTAAAAGTAATACGCTTTTTTGTGGAAGCTAAAGTGATAAGCTCACTATTTTCACGGATAAATTTTATATCTAACATGCTCCTTATTTTACCATGCTTATAAGATATATTAAAAGTCGCCTTCGCGTGCGCTATACTGAAGTACATTATGCAAGACGAGCACACGAAAGAACAAAGTGAAAAAATGTTTGAACAGTTAGCATCTGTACAACCATATATCAAGCTTCACCAAGAGCACTTCCGTCATACCCCAAAAGACCTGAGAGATAAAGTAGCTAAGTTCCTTGTTCATACCATGGCAGAAGGAGCTGATTTTCTTTTCAAAGAACGTTACGGGCATCGCGCGATTGTTCTTGAGACCATTGCGGCAGTGCCCGGTTTAATTGGTGGATTTTTCCAACACATGAAATCCCTTCGATTTATCCGCGATGATCATCACTGGATAAAAACACTTCTTGATGAAGCCGAAAATGAGCGCATGCATCTCCTTGTATATAGTGAGATATCGAAGCCAACCAAGTTTGAGCGTTTTATGATTATCATCATACAATTCTTTTTCTCAGTTATTTATTTTTTACTTTATCTTATATCTCCACGTACCGCACATCGTGTCGTCGGATATTTTGAAGAAGAAGCAGTGCACAGTTACGAGCACTACTTAGTTCTTGTAGAAGAAGGTACCCATGAAAATATTCCCGCAACAGCACTAGCAAAAGAATACTGGAAGCTTGGGGATGACGCACACCTCACTGATGTTATCAAGGCAACTATCATAGATGAGATGGCCCACCGAGATGTAAACCATACCTTTTCAGAAGACACCTACGGCACGAGGATGTGGAGGTAACTATTTATCTAGTGAAACATCTTCTTCCTTTGCTGGAAGAATATCTAGTATTTCTGTTGATGGTAAAATATCGAGCACTTCAACATATTCGGCATATAGCTCCCAATAGGACCTACTTTTTGTTTTTCTTCTTTTCATCCAAAGTTACAGACGAGTTCAGAAGTATTGCAGTAATCA
>JAYUCW010000061.1:0-1818 GCA_043740125.1 Minisyncoccota bacterium | reverse complement strand
TTTTGTATTTTGTGCCCCCAGAGTGAGCCAACTGCTTGGCTCACATAAGGGATCGAAAGTCCGGAGGGATGCTCCCGATTTCTTAGGTTGTACTCAATCTTTTGAAATCGCAGTCCTTTAGGGTTTTTGTAGCAAGAAAAACCACGAGTCCGTCTGAAGAAACTTTTTTGACGAAAAAAGTTTACTGAGGAAGATCACCCTTCTGGGGAATTGCTGTACGACCACAGCAGTGGTTGTCAAAAGTCCCGTTTTCATTTTGATGAGCGACGGCGAAGAAAAATGAAAAAGATCACCCTTCTGGGTATTTATGGAAACTCCCGAGTCTGTCCGAAGAGACTTTTTGACGAAAAGATAAAACTTCGGAAGATCACCCTTCTCTGGGGCACCCAAACGTGCTAGCACGAAAAGGCTAGTTTAAGTAGTAAAAAAGACCTACTTGAAATAGGTCTTTTTTACTATGTTTTTGAGAAATCCTCTTAAACTTTCTTACTAAACCTATTAAGCAACACTGGCATAAATAGTAGTGACGTAATAGTTGAAGTAATAAGTCCTCCTGTCATAACAATTGCAAGTGGATGTAAAAACTCTTTTCCAGGAGCACTTCCATTTATAAGTAACGGAACAAGTGCAAGAGCTGTCACGATGGATGTCATAAGTATTGGCACGATTCTTTCTCGTGTCGCTTCTCGAATGATTTCAGGAGACATAAATCTGTCCGCCTTTGTCGACAGATCAAGGGTGCGACTGATAAGAATAATTCCATTTCGAGAGACAATTCCTGCAAGAGATATGAAACCAACTAAGTGAGCTAGACTAATACTCCCTCCTGTCATCCATACAGCAACTAATCCCCCAAAGAGAGCCGTTGGGATATTCACCATGATGAGCGCAACCAAGATCATTGAAGGGAAAGCTTTACGGAGAATCAAGCCAATAAGGATAATAACTGCTAAGAATAGGAGTGCTAGTCTTAAACTATTTTCTTTCTGACTCTTATACGTTCCTTCGTAGGATACGGTTATATTTTCAGGCTGTGTTTGAGCCTCGAGTTTACTTTTTACAGTATCTACCGCTCCTACAATGTCCTTTCCTTCGTAGTTAGCACTTACTACCACCACACGTTTACCACCTTCGTGAGTTATTTTATTCCTTCCTTCAGCCATCTCAATAGTTGATACATTCCCAATGGAAGAGCCAATCTCACCAATAGTAGTATCCCGTAATCCACTAAATGAGTTTCTACTTTCATTATCAAGTTTTGTGACGATAGGAATTCTCTGAAGACCGTCAAGTACTTCACCTACGTTGTTTCCCAAGAAACTTGATTCTATTTCTTCACCTAAGGTTCCAGGAGAGAAACCTTGTTTAGCTAAAAGATCTCTATCGGGGTAAATATGAATCTCAGGTACTTTAATGTCACGAGATAACTGAGGATTAGTTACTCCAGAGACGTCACTGAGTAATCCAACAATAGCCGAACCGTACGCACGAAGTTTATCAATGTCATCTCCGTATAACTTAATAACTATTGGCGCACGAACACCTGAGAGTAATTCTTCTACACGATGCGTAATAGGTTTACCCACTGAATATTGTGCTCCACTAAACTTGTTAAGTACATCTTGAATCTGTGGAACATACTCATTAATCTTTTCTGCTGACCCAGGCTGTAAAACTACCTGAATCTCACTTGTGTTTGATCCACTATCATGAGCGTCGGCTCCAGCTCGTCCTGTAATATGACTTACCCGAGCAATGAATGGTAGTGCCTTGATTGCATCTCCAACATTTTGAGCATAGAGACTCGTAGTCTCAAGA
>JAYUCW010000060.1:0-1843 GCA_043740125.1 Minisyncoccota bacterium | reverse complement strand
AAGAAAAAATAAAAAGTGTCGGAAGTATCAAAAAAATCACTAAAACGATGGAGATGATTTCTGCGACGAAAATGAAGAAAGCTATTGGTAGCACTCTGTTACTCCGACCTTTTCGTATTGAAGCCCAGCACATTTTGCATGACATTTCACTTGACCCACATACTCGTCATGAGCTTCTCAAACATAACGAAGTTTCTGGTGAGGTGATTATTTTAGTTGCTTCTAATAAAGGACTTTGTGGAAGTTATAATGTGAATGTGTATCGTAAGTTACTTGCGAGCTATAATGAAGAGGCACGGAAAAATCTAAAAGTAATTGCATTTGGAAAATATTCTGAAAAGGTTGCCAAGAAACTTGGTCTAGAAGTTCTTGCATCATTTAACCATGCACTTATCACAGGAGATGACGCGCACGCAACATCGACCCTAATTGTTAATTGGTACAAAGAGAAAAAGATTGGAACTGTCAAAGTTCTCTACACACATTTTATTTCTGGAAGCGTGTTTACCCCAACGTTACTCCAACTCCTTCCTTTTTCATCAGAAGGTGAGCCAGATAGAATAGGTGAACCACGATATGCATATGAACCAGACCAGGACACAGTACTGTCAAGTATTATTCCAATGATGCTTCACAACATTATTTATGGTGCGATTCTTGAAAGTTACGCATCAGAGCATACTGCTCGTATGCTTGCGATGAAGAGCGCAACTGATAACGCAAAAGAATTGCAAGATGACCTCAAGCTCTTCTATAACCGTGCTCGCCAAGGAGCGGTGACGCAAGAGATAGCCGAAATATCATCTGGTGCTATGGCGTTAAGTAATTAGACATCAGATCACAGACAAACAGACAACAGACAGACACTATGAAAAAAATCCCTGATCATGCAAAGAAAGTTTTTGAAGGAATAATTTTTGACGTGTATCACTGGGAACAAGAAATGTTCGATGGAAGCACTGGTACATTTGAGGCAATTAGAAGAGGAGACAGTGTGACTGTCCTTGCTTCTGTTGGAGATAAATTTTTAATTAATAAAGAAATTCAACCAGGACGCGATCCTTTTTACGCCGCTCCAGGTGGACGTGTAGATAAAGGTGAAGACCCGCTTAGTGCTGCAAAAAGAGAGCTCAGTGAAGAAACTGGATATACATCAAATGATTTGGTACATTGGTTTACAGTAGATGCTTCAGATATGGCAAAAATAGAATGGAGTTCTCACTATTACATTGCTAAAAATTGCCAAAAAGAGAAAGATGTTAATCTTGATTCAGGCGAAAAAATTGAGACACACTTAGTAGATTTAGACACTTTAATTAGGTTAAGTAAAATACTAGGAAATCGAAATAAAGGACTTAAAGATAAATTACAAAAAGTAGAGGAAGATAAAGAAGAAAAACAAAAATTAAAAGAACTGCTCGGAATAAAGAATTGAATTACTATCCACTAACAACTAATCACTAATTACTACCACTATGAACAAAGGAATAATCACAAGAATCGTAGGACCAGTCGTCGACATCACCTTTACAGAGGGTGTCCCAGCACTTAAAAATGCGCTCACACTCACTAATCCACAGGGAGCACTTCTCACACTTGAAGTTGCTCAGCACTTAGGATTCAACGATGTGCGTGCTGTAGCGATGTCTTCCACCGATGGGCTCACTCGTGGCATGGAAGTAACTGATACTGGACACTATATCGAGGTGCCAGTTGGACCAGAAATTCTTGGGCGTATGTTTGATGTTGTTGGTAATCCTATTGATCAGAAACCTCCTGTTGTAACTAAGAAGAAGTACCCAATTCACCGTGCAGCACCAACATTTGACGAACAATCCACAAA
>JAYUCW010000059.1:0-1845 GCA_043740125.1 Minisyncoccota bacterium | reverse complement strand
GTATAAAGTCTATCATATGCTTCCATGGTGAAATGGATATCACAACGGTCTTCGGAACCGTCGTTCCAGGTTCGAATCCTGGTGGGAGCACAAAAGATTGAGCGAAGCGAAAGCTTTTGTGCTCCCAAGTACATGAACTGCTTCATGTACGACCAGGATTCGAAGCGCGCAGCGATATTTTGCCAGCAAGCAAAATCGCGAGCGGCGGCCGGCGAACTTTTAAAGTGGAGGCTTTAAAAGATTTGTCGGAGAAACTCCTGGTGGGAGTTGAAAAGAAAAAGATATGTTTAGTGACCGAATGTCCTGGTGAAGTCAATTTAGACCCGTTACACATGTAACATTCCCCTATCTCGAGTGTGGCGTAGGAGATCGGCCACCGCTAAGGTATTTTTGTTTCGCACTTCGTGCTCACAAAAACACTCCTAGCCTCGGCCTCGAGGAAAACCGACAAGCAGCATTTTCCTAAAAGCCATGGGTCCAGCTTTTAGGAAAATGTTCTTGTGTACCGGTTTTCCGTTCGATTCTCACGTAACAGTGCCAAAGCACTGTTACTCTACGCCGCACAATAAAAACTATTGTTTTTATTTGAATTCTGTGCGGCGTAGGAGAATCGAACTCCTGTCTCAACCTTGGCAAGGTCGTGTTCTACCACTAAACCAACACCGCATTAGTAATAATACTAACATAATCAATGGTTTTTGAAAAGAAATTCTGCGCAAGATGTATACTATAAGGGTGTTTCATAAGAAACGTATACTTTTATCTCCTGTATCCTCTTTTTATTATCCCCAAAAGTACAAAAGTGGGGATAAGTCTGTGAGTAGCGGGGATAAGGGACATCAAAGTCATAGTCTTTTATACAAAAAAATTAAACTACTTACTTAAAAAAGCTTTATACTGCATGCATATTAGAACTATTTTTAAACTTTAATTAAGTATATGCAGGACATTCGTTTCACGTGAAACAAAAATTGTCTTTATAAAAAATATGGCAGAACATAACGAAATAGGAAAAATAGGGGAGAATATAGCAAAAACGTTTCTTATGAAACAAGGTTTTTTGATTATTGAACAAAACTATAGAATCTTTCAAGGAGAAATTGATATCATTGCTAAAAAGGACAATATATTACGATTTATCGAAGTTAAAAGTGTAAAAGTCAGAGATTGTACTAAAATAGACACTCTTGTTATTCGTCCTGAAGATAATCTTACGTTTGCCAAATGGTCGAAAATCTTAATTGCAATAGAAGTCTATCGAAACCATAAAAATATTCCGAATGAAACACAGTATCAAATAGATCTTGCTTGCGTGTATATTGATACAGAAACAAGGCAGGGGAGAGTAAAGCTATTACAGAACATTCATAAAGAGCGTGATTAAAACATGCATTTTTATAAAAATGTGGTAGTATTAGGTAACAATTTTACAAAAAGTCTAATTGTAGTTCCATTAAGTGCTATAAAAAATAATACAGAGTGTAGTGTAACGGCTAACATTTTGGTTTTGCAAAAGTTTATAGACAAAGACGCAGCGAGTCTTTGATACAATGGTTATCAGAGGTAAAAATATAATACGGAGTGTGGTGTAACGGCTAACATTTTGGTTTTGGGTACCAAAGACTCAGGGTTCGAATCCCTGCACTCCGACTAAATGAAAAAGACTCGCCTCTATGATTCCACAACCAAAAGAAATTTGGCAACATTATAAAACAAAAGGGAAGTATGAGATTGTTGCGCTTGGCAGATTACAGATGAAGATAGAGGCATTGGATATGAAAGAGTGTGTTACTTATAAAGCTGTTCCTGATGGAGAAACATGGGTAAGACCTCTTATTGATTTTA
>JAYUCW010000058.1:0-4644 GCA_043740125.1 Minisyncoccota bacterium | reverse complement strand
ATAGCTACTACAGTAATGCGTCCTCCCACTTCAGGAAACACCACAAAAGGAGGAGTTAAAAAGCCTACTTCTATTACACCAAAGACACATCGTGGTATCCATTATATTGAAGTTGACCCTCCTGAGCTCACTCGAAATAAAGATGGTGACTGGGTACTAAAAGAATCTTAATAATTTAAAAAAGGATATAGAAATGGCAACCTAGGTTGCTATTTTTTATGTTACTATTTTTTATGTTGATTTTAGACACAAAAGCCTGTACTATAAAAAAGTTGAAACTTTGAAAGTAATGTATGACAAAGCTGAAAGAGTATCCAAGATCTCAAGAAGAGATCTTCAAGGATTTAGTACAAGTGGCTGGTTGTGATCAAGGAGACTTTGTAGCTGAACTAAAAAATCTTGTTGGAAAAGATCTCAGTGAGGCCATCCTTAAGAGGGGACTTCGTCCATCAGAAATTATTGACTATCTCCGTACGACATATATGATACGATCTACGAGAAGATCTCCTTCAGTGAACACCACTCCCATCCGCCTCTGGAAAGATGCTTCTGCTGGTAGAGACTAGTCCTAAGAGCAAGTCTAAAAAACTGATATGAGCTGGAACACTTTGTGTTCCAGCTTTTTTTTATGAGCATATGATTATGATGTAAGTGTATATCTCACAACTCTTTATTCAACTATTCTTTGTCCCTTTCCTCTTTATTTTTTATCAATTACAGGTAATCGGTAATGGCACTCGAAGTGGTTGCCTGCTTTTTTCCACTTGAGTTAAAGCTTCTTCAAAGACCATGGTACACAAAGTATTACTCGGAAGTGCATAGTTTATTTTTGCCGAAAACCTTACCCATCCAGGTATAGACCACTCTGTCGTTGCAACAGCATATGAGACACCAATAACTCTCCCTTGAATATCAACTATAACAATTGGAAACTTTCCATCTCTAAAAAAAGTAGACCTTGCTTCTCCAATAAATGAGAGACTAGTATAGACATGCCCTCCTTCGTAGAGAGAAAGATTGCGGATATATACACTGCGATCCGTGACATGGTTAGGAGAAGTGACTGACGAAGGTTGTGCCTGAGATACCTCTGTCTGTCTGCTTGTGGTGCCTGTTGGAACAAGTACACCTGATCCATCATACGTATAGGTCGTATATGAATATCCAACATCTTTATTTCCTGAAGAAGATTCGCCTGTTTTTGTAAAAGGTTGTGGGCCATTATACACATATGGCGCTGGTGCTACAAACACTTTTGGTTTTGTTGGATCTGTTCCTGAAGCTGAGAGAAAACCAGAGTACAATCGCGGTGAAGGAAGGATGTCAGTCTTTGTGGCAGTTATTGAGCTCGCAGCTCCAAAGAACTTAGTGCCAGCTGTACGAGGCATTAAAGATATAAGCCAAATAATAAATACCAAGAAGAAAATTCCTACTGAAATTTTAAGGAAAAAACCAAGAAGATGACGAATGGAGTCCATAGATTATTGATTATTGCGAAATGTTTTTACTCCCATGATTTTACTCCCATGACATGTATCCTCTGCCCACAATCCACGCTTGGAGCTTTGTGCAAGGCTTTGTAATTGTCTAAATTCTTTTTGATACATATACGGTGTCATATATGTATACTCATAGGCATATCCTTCTGCTATCATCTTCCGATTAATCATCTGCCCATCTTCCAAAAAAACATATGCGAGTAATCTGCCATAGGTATCACGAAGGGCTTGTGACTCATCATACTCCAATCGCACGATTTTCCCTTCTGTTAATTCTTTCATTCGAACACTCGCCTCTTTTCCAAAACATTCAACAGCTCGACGAGGATCAACTGTTTCTGGTGTGTTGATGCCTATTAATCTCACGGTATCATCTTCTCCTCCTATCATGATATGAATAGTATCTCCGTCAGTAACTTTAGTTACTTTGTAATAGACTCCGATAGTGTTGGGTGTCGTGGTTGCTAACCCAAGATCAATAACATTATAAGGAAATTTTAATTCAAAAAAATAGGATACAAAAACAATCATGATCCCTATAAAAAGATAGAGATTTCTTCTTTTTAGAATTTTTTCGTCGATATGCGCTGACATATAGTAGATAAAGAGTTGACTACAGATTAACACACATTAGGCGAAGCTACTTTTTGAGCAAGCATAAAAGTAGCAATAGATAGAAAAATAAGACCAATATACCCAATTTCTTCTCCTTGATATGGCAATACATTCAACATCGTTGAAAAACCAAATAACCCAAGTAGTACACTAAGAAAAGCTGTTCCACACGCAGCACATCCAACTCCAAGGAAAGCAAGAAGTAAACCAAATCCACTGTAGATACCACTTTTAAGAATTAATTCTCCTCGCATTTTTATATACGTATACGCAAGTGAGAGATTTATACCTCCAAGAAGTGATCCAAGTATTGATAGAATAAGTGTACCCCCAGTAAAAGTATTTTTAATATCAAACAAGGTTGAAATACCAAGCATAATTCTTTTCAAAAAAGGTAGTGATGTGAAGCTAAAAATATCAAGAACAGACTTTCCATTTTGTACTAATAGTAAAAGGACCAAGAAACTAATCGTCGAAAAAATAATAACACATCGACTGTCTTTCCGAGTAAGAATAAGCTGAAGACTAAATAAAAGCTGCTTCATGATGAAATAAGTGTAACACATAGAGAGACTGTAGACTGTAGACTGTAGACTGTAGAGGAAAGTGTACCCCGATAAAATATAAAGGATGACCGCTTCGCGGTCATCCTTTGTATTTGTATAAAAAGCTACAGTCTAAAAGCTAAGGTCTACAGTCTATCTCTACACTATCTCATTGCCTACACGTCGCCTCTTCATGAATTCTTCAAGTTCCAAAAGTTCACGTTCAATTGCATCTTCCCAGTTTTCTTTTGATCCCTGAGCAGCATGTAACTTGGCTTTAAAGTTAATATACAACGGATATACAAGCTCTGGATCTGTTGAAACAATATCCAAAAATGCTTTTTGCTCTTCCTCACTAAGTAACATAAGACCTGCCTCAAAAGCACGAAGCTCCTCAAAGGTTAGCGTCGTTGCTTCTAATGCTTTTCGTAATTCTGAATTTATAGCCATGGATTTTTACTTATGTAGTCTTATTTTACAAGGACTGTCAATAAGCTTAATCTCTCATAAAAAAGTAGATTCGTCAAGGG
Organism: Minisyncoccota bacterium; assembly: GCA_043740125.1. Classification (GTDB taxonomy): domain Bacteria; phylum Patescibacteriota; class Minisyncoccia; order Phycocordibacterales; family UBA5272; genus UBA11704. The sequence continues at coordinate 1,455 of JAYUCW010000058.1, read as the reverse complement.
TATAACTTTTAACTTCTTTTTTCAGAAAGCTCTGCCACTCGAAGAGCTAATTCTGTCAAGATCCATCCTGCTGTTCCTAATTTACTTGCAGAGGAAGTAAATGAAGGCTGTTTGTTATCATCATCGTTTGCTCTATTGATCGCAGGCATAAATTTCCTGTGAGCAAACTCTCTCAATTTCATCCGCTCCTCAGATAAGGCAACCTCAGAATGAAGTGTTCTACTACCGAGGTTTGTATTTTCTTCGTGAGAGATTTGAATTGATGAGTGTTGTGTCATAGCAGCAATAGAATCTATTAGTTGATTAATGAGTATGAGTATACTCCCCTCTTTCGCTATCACGCAAGCGATCTTTTCATGGTGTTGTGTATTTATAAAAATATTGCCTAAAATATATTGATACTCATACAATTGGCAAATAATTAACATCAAACTTTCTCTCTATTTTCACAAGATTTTCTCTTAGGTTGTGTATCATCTAAAAGTATGTCTATACTTTAGATATCTATGGAAGACTTTAAAAATAATCTAAACACTATTCCTCTTCACCAAGAAGATCCGGAGAACCACATAAAAAAAGATGTATACGTCCCTGCTTTTCACGTTCAACAAGAAGTCTTAGAGATGTATGGTATACGAGTCAAAGAGCAAACGCCTGGTAGTTATGATGTAGAAGGTACACTCGAAGATCCAAAAATTAAAACAAAGATATATGAATCTCTTGTTCAAGAACTACAAGCAAAAAATACCTACCCTCTAGAGTTCATCCTTAGTGAAGGACTCCTTTCAAAAGAAGAACTAAAGACATATGGCATTACTTCCGAAAAAGATATTGCACTTGAGATTTTAAAAACCACAAAAGGTCAACAACGCAGCCGAGACAAGGGCACATTTATTGAGGCCGGTATTCTCACCACAGATGAAGCCGGTGAAGCGATTTACTCATCAATATAGGTAGTGATCACCAAAGAAGTAAAACTTCCACAATGGAAAAATCTCACAAAATATGCGATTTTAAAATGTTAAAATCGCGTCGAAACTAGCAAGTTTCGACGTAAATAAATTACTGTTACTTTTTATAGAAAAAAAACTTAAAATATGGTAGTATTTCAACACAGTTTACTTGGCATTGAATACAAAAGTAATTCAGCAAATAAATTGGGTCGAGACAGCTTGGCTGCGAAGAGTTAGAAACTCCAGCAGGATTTCTAACCAAAAGACGTTTTAGTTTGAGATTGAATAAGCACTCACCAAAAGTGGAATAACAAGTAATAAACAATGGGGTATCGTCTAATGCTCCCGTTTTCTTAAAGTGTACTCACTTTGTTGAAAACGCAGTACTGAGGCTTAGCAAAGCCGTAGTAGTAGGACATCCGGATACACGTCCCAAATTTCAGGACAAAAAATAATGAAATGAAACATAATAAACAATGGGGTATCGTCTAATGGTAGGACA
>JAYUCW010000057.1:0-1877 GCA_043740125.1 Minisyncoccota bacterium | reverse complement strand
ATGTATACACAAACAAAGATGTTGAAAAGAAAGACCCACTTCCAGTAAAGGTAGGAGTTACTATTCCTAGAGTTTGGAAGGAGGAGGGTTCGAGTTGTGTGTAGGAAGGCATGATAGTAATCTATATAAGTGTATCAAATAAGTGTACCAAAAAAATAATTGTATACCTTACCCTATTTCCGTGTGTCAAAAAGAATTTCCATTTTTGTGCTTGCTTTTTGCACTCTTCTATCAGTGCCAAAAACATCAATACTTAACATTTTTGAACCATAACTATCTTCTTTTGGATGCATGGCCAAAATTCTTCCACCAAGAGGTGTTGCTGGTAGTCCGTCTAAATACCATACAAATGATGCAGGTTTTCTAGCATCATCAGAAACATAGAACGGTTCAAGAGAGAGCATAAAATCTTTTACGGTTTCAAATCGTTTCTGGAGGAGTGTCGTGAAGTCTGACCCCATGAGAGCATTATAACTATACAAAAGTGGCATGACGGCATGAGGATAAATGACTATTGATTTTTCTCCAGTGTTACCATACGGACTACGCACGATTACCTTGATGGTATTTTTGTTCTGTAGATAATCTAGTTGGAAATATGCAGACTGCTTCCCTAATCCAGAAGAGACTCTTACAGGATCATCATCAAGGTACCACGTGTAAGAAAGTTTAGAAGAGGGTACGGGTGTACCTTCATCAGAAATAGAAGGAAGGGCTGTTACTCTTACAAGAGCCCCATCTGACGGAAGTGATCTCCCCTCATAAAAAAGAGGAACATAACTTTTTGGAGCTTCATAAAGAAGTGTGACTGACGAGGGGCTAATGGTGATAGATTGTTCTAGAGAAGACCCATCAGCAGTTTGTGCTATCACGGTGATCAAATAGGACTCCCCAACTTCACCTGTTTTTACTTCCAAACTCTTCTCCCCTTGTCCTTGAAGAAGTATCTTACCTTGTGATTTCCAACTGATCATCGCAGTATTAACATTAAAAGAATAACTTGTGAGAGTGAGTGTCACAACACTTTTTGGTTCTGGGTTTTTTGGATTCAGTTTAATACTTCCTGAGACTTGTGCCTGAGCAACAACAGATACAAAATTTCCTATAAAAATAAAACATAAGACAGTTAAGGTAAAAATTATATTTTTCATACACTTTTTGAGGAAGCAACTTCCTCTTTCATTTTTTGTATCTTAAGAAGTTGAGACGGATCACTTGTAATAATCTGATCTTCTGTGTAGGAGGCGACCACTTTGATAGCAACGTGCTTGAATCCTGCAAAAAATATCCCCTCCCCAACACCGGACTCTAAAAGTAAAAATTTCTCTTCATTCGTGAGGTTGAAAGTTTTTTGGACAATGTCAATTGATGAAGGGGATTGCTTGAGAAGAATCTGAATAGATGAGTTGGTGATGATAGGAAGACCATACGGAGATTTCAAAAAGTCCCCCACATCTTGAGTGATGGTAGCAAGTCCAAGATAATATTTTCTTCCTCGTTTTGCAAGACTAAACAAGAATGATGCAGTGTCATCATTTTTCATCATAATCCACGCCTCGTCGACAACAAGAAGTCTCTTTTTTAAATTCTTTCGCACTGCATTCCAGATAAAGTGAGTGATGATGTACATCGCAACAGGTTTAAGCTCATCTTCCATATCACGGATAGAAAAACAGACAAGTTTTTTGTTAATATCTACGTTCGATGGCTGATTAATAAAACCAGACCATGTTCCTTTTGTATATTTAGAGACTCGCTGTAAAAGACTTTCTGATCCCTCGATCCCCGCAAGCACTGTTTCAAAGTCAGAAAGTAAAGGAGGTTCCAATCGTGTAAAATCGTTCTCACCATTGATGTCTTTTAGGGCATATGTTTCG
>JAYUCW010000056.1:0-11278 GCA_043740125.1 Minisyncoccota bacterium | reverse complement strand
TCTGTTATCTGTTATCTGTTATCTGTTATCTGTTATCTGTTATCTAATGCCCATGCCCGTCGTGTTTCCTGTGGAACCTAATCTCAAGATAAATTATCCAAAGGACGATAGCAGCTAATGATGAGACACTGGCTATTTCTACTGCTTGGAACTGTTCGTCATTAAATTGCTTTCCAAGTAGATACACTAAAATAGCAGAAGCAGGGGAACCAATCTGCGCGAGCACTCCGTAGAGAATTGTTTTTCTTATGGTCAGACCCAGACTTCGAAGCACAGTGATTGTCCCGACAATTTTCGGTAGCTCGTGAGTAATAATACCTAACGTCGCTGCATAGCCCAAAAGTGGGCTAATAAGGTAGGTCATGCCAATAACTGTCCCATCGATGAGGGAATGGAATGCTTCGCTAATCACAATACCTTTTGCGCCCTCTAGTTCTGTAGCGTGATGATGGTTATGAGAGAATTTGGAGAGAATAAAAAGAGTAGTGAGGGCAGTTATTGCGCCAACGATAACATCAATGATAGTTATATGACCACTGTGTTCGTGGAGGGTATCTACTACTGCAACAATAAGCAGTCCAAGGCCGAGAACTAAAAAAACAAGCTTTAAAGGCCCTTTAAACAGATTGCGACGAAGAAGTAGTGCTAAAAAAGCAAGTAAGGGAAGAGCGCTAGCACTTAGCGCGACGAGAATAAAATTTGTGGTCATGGTAAACAATACGTTATTTTTTATAGGATAATACGTATAGGTTAACTATAACCCAGTCTATAGATATCTGCAAGTTATTCGCATGAGACTAGACAGAACAAAAGATACTATGATACTATCACCATATTATGGCACGATATGCAAAAGAAGAATTAGAGACAATGATCAAAGAAGCTGACCTTCGAGTAACTGGGCACCGTGTTGCAGTATTGTCTGCAATTTCAAAAGTTAGACAACCGATAACTGTTTATGAACTTGTGGAGGTGCTTCGCAAGAAAGAAAATATTGATCAGGCAACTGTATATAGAAATCTCTCGTCACTTCATGAGGCTGGCCTTCTGCGACGGCTTGATTTTAATCATGGGCATGCGCATTATGAGTTAGAGACTGGACGCGCATCACACCAGTTGGTATGTCAGAGCTGTGAGACTATCGAAAAAATTGAAGGAATATCAGTGGATGATGTCGTGAAGAAAATGCTTAAGAAAAGTAAGAAGTTCAAGAATGCAACAACACATTCAATAGAGATATATGGATTGTGCAAAAGTTGTATCTAGTTTTGGCAAAAAATCACTTCATACCCCAAGGGTACTGCGATTTTAAAAGATTGAGTACAATCTAAAAAATCGGGAGTCTACTTCATCACTACGAAATTTTTCTCAGTCAACGTAGATCCTGCTACGTCTTCCTCCAAAAATCTCTAGGTTCCTTGTATCTAAAGGAATTTTTGCCAAAACTATGTCTTGCTTATTGCTTTTTACTTCCATATACTAAATCTATGCTAAAACTACACCAAAAAGCTCCGTCATTCTTATTACTCGACCAAGATGGGAATACTCACACCTTAGAGCAGTATCTTGGTAAAAAAGTGCTTATCTATTTCTATCCAAAAGATGACACTCCAGGGTGTACAACAGAAGCATGTAACTTTCGTGATAATTATGAGGCACTCAAGAATGCTGGGTTAGTTGTTCTTGGTGTGAGTAAAGATACTACAAAAAGTCACAAGTTGTTCGCAGAAAAGTTTAACTTACCTTTTCCACTTTTATCTGATGAAGATACATCTGTATGTCAGGCCTATGGTGTCTGGGGGATGAAAAAATTTATGGGGCGGGAGTACATGGGAATAACACGCTCAAGTTTTTTAATAGATGAAAAAGGGCTACTTTCAAAAATCTACGAGGATGTACAACCTAAGGAACATACTCAAGAAGTTGCTAAGGATATTATATAAAAAAAAGCCACACATACTTGTGCGGCTTAAATCGTGTAGATTCAGAAAGGAATCTATTCCATAAATGGAAGAATTGTTTCAAGTTCAGGGTAATTTTCTGCACCAAGTAAATTTTCATCAAGGATGATGATAAAGCGCGCTTGCTCAAGATGAGGACTTTTACTTGCTGCTTCTAGATCACGTAGTACGACAGATTTTATTTTTGTTAGATCAATCCGTCTATGGTATATTTGTTCGCACTCTATTTGCAAGTCGAGTAAAGTAGTGTGACCTTCCCATTCATTTTTGCTTATCATGAGAATGGTTACAACATCAGTACACCCTTGTTTTATGCCAAGTCGAATGAGTAACTCACGACTTATCCTTTCACTCTCCTTATTTAATTCATTCAGTTTTAAAAGAAATAGTTCATTTGAAAAAATAAAGTGTGCCAAAGTTAACTCCTAAAGATCAAGGTATTTATTATACCATGTTTTTTAAAAAAGTAAATTTTTTACTAAAAATTATTATTATAAAAAAAGCTCTCCGAAGAGAGCTTTTGGATACCTTTCAGGCAATTATCGCCAGAGTAATACTGGCTTGCGTGGTGGTAATGTGGAGGCAGAGAAGAAAGTAATTGAAGGTGGTACCGTAAGTATTTTTCTTTGAGGTATAACACCTTTCATCAGTTGCTCAAAGCTTTCAGTGGCCCATTTCAAGAACAGTTTGAGGGTATCAAGAAGGCTCTTGTTTTTTGATTGGTGCATGCGGTAGATCACATCCTCGTGCTCAATCTTTAGATGCCCATTCTCCATCTGTACTCTACCTGGATCAAAAGCAGAAATGTGATACCAGATTGGTTCTCCTTCATACGGTTTGTCGTGCGGCTGGTTCATGAGCAGCATTTCCACTCCTTTCTCCTTCATTTTCTTAAACAAGGCGGGGAGTATACCCACCAACTCTGTCAGAGTACTTGAAAGTTCTGACTTCTGTGCCGTTGTTTGTGCCATTTTGGTCTCTCTATTTTGAAATGTACTATGTGGCGCACTTTTTTGATTATGTGCGTCGCTCTTTTTTTGTGGGTTGTCGTTTTTATACGGTGCCACCCTAGTATCCTACGCCTCATTGTTGATGCTGTAAAGGGTATAACAGTTAGGGTCCATTTTGGTGTACTTTAGGTCTATTCTTCTAATAGCTATTTTATGAACAATTTTAAAGATCTTATCAAAAACAATATTGTACCATTCGGTATGCTTATCAGTTTTGCTTGGGTTATTAGTTCGTTTATCCTAGCTCACGGGCTAGCATCTATTAATTCGAGCAAGCTTCGAGGTGAAGTAGACTGAAGTAGACTTGAGTTTCTTAGCATAAAAAGAGTCGCCCGAAGGGCGACTCTTTATATGTCTTTGCAATGGTCTTGAGTCTACTAGCTACAAGCTTTCTTACATCTATCGTGCCAACGCTTCATCAATTGCTGTCTTAAAAAATTCGTATTGACGAGCACCACTTACAAGAGATACTACGTCATAACCACCACGCTTCTTAGTAAGAATAAATGTTGCAGGTGTTCCTTCTACTCCAGCAGCTATGCCATCTTGCATACTTTTATTTACTGCTTCTGCTCCATCTGGTCCTTGCATACAAGAGGTAAATGTTGGCAAATCCACCCCAATATTTTTAACAAGTGATTCCGCTCCATTTGGAGGAAGAACCATATTTTGTTTACTTATTTTATATGTAAACATTTCATTAATGTAGTCCATTCGTTTTTGCGCACCTGCAACTTTACCTACACAAAATATTGAGCGCGCTTCATCAAAGGCATGTGGGTGAATTTGTGTCAGTGGAAAATATCGATACACAAAAGAAACTTTAGAAGCATATTCATCCTGGATTTTTTTAATAGTAGGGTGAAGCTGTGCGCAGAATGGACACTCAGTATCTGAATATTCAATCACAATGACATCACTATTTGTTTTTCCTATTGCAAGATCACTCGCGTCAACTGCTCTTCCCTTAAAGGTGTCAACGGGCTTACCAGTGGTCGAATTTGAAATAATTGTAGCGTAGGAGAGGTGAGATATTGAAATCATCAATGCTCCAATAAGTATCGCTACGGGAGTTGTTAGGTGTATTGTATGGTAAAGTTTTTTGAAAAAATGTTTAATTGTTTGCATATCGTTTATACTATACTCCATATCATATCATGAATAAAAAAGTACACCCTATTTTTTCCAACAAAGTATTTTCACATATAGTTTCATCCGCTCTCTTAGAGTTCGGCCCAGTGCTACTATTTCTTGCTTCATTCAAACATGTGCGTATTTATGAATCAACCATGATACTTATGGTTGCAACGATTATTTCAACTATCGTTACATATCGAGTTCAAAAACGTATCCCATATCTTGCTCTGTATGTTGCATTTATCACCATTATCTTCGGCTTTCTGACACTTCATTTTCGCATGGTTAAGTTTATTCAGATGCGGGATAGTTTATATGATGCAACGTGCGCGCTTACCCTTTTGATTGGTTTACGTTTCAATGTTCGTTTCTTAGAACTTGCTTTTGATAAAGTGATCTCCATGACGGTGAAAGCATGGGAAAAGCTCACGTACTTTTGGATTATTTATTTTATACTCATTGCAATAAGTAATGAATTTGTTCGTCGTTTCTTTAGTGTTGAGGAATGGTTTGTTTTTAAAGGTGTAATACTTGTTCTTACTTCATTGTTCGGATTTCTTTCATTATATCTTTCTTATGAGTCAAAACAAAAAATAGCTAAGACAAGCTAGATTATGGTAGAATATTTTGCATTATGCAGGATACTCACCATGTTCCAACAAATCCGGCGGGAAGCTTTTTTCAAGTTCACGAAGGAATCCCAAAAATTGCAGCGCCACTTCTTGGTGATATTGGTCCTATTACTATTGCGACTTCCTCACTTACCATTCTTTTTATCACGTTCCTTATTATTGGACTTTGTATGATTGTGGCACGTTTTCGACTGATTCCGTCAAAATTTCAACACCTCATGGAAATACTCTACGAGATGATCGAGTCGTTCATCACTTCTATTCTTGGGGATAAAAATAAGGCACATATTGTTATTCCGTATGTTGGGTCCCTCATGCTGTATCTTTTAATTGCCAACCTTCTTCCAATGATGCCAGGGATTTCTGGTTTTTCTTTAGTGATTGGAGGTGAGCACGTTCCATTTTTCCGTGGAGCAACAACAGACTTCAATACTACCTTTGGTCTTGCGCTTGCGGTGATTGTAACTATGCAGATAGTTGGCATGAAAGAGCAGGGGGTTCTCGGATATCTTTCACATTTCATTCAGATCAAGCAGGTGATTCATGGATTCAGAAAAGGATTTGGGGAGGGCATGGTTGCCATTATCGGCTTTTTTGTAGGACTTATCGAGATCATCTCAGAGCTTGCAAAGATGCTGTCGCTTTCCCTTCGTCTTTTTGGTAACCTCTTTGCACACGAAGTTCTCACGGTGATTTTACTCGGAGCTTTTGCCTTCGGAATCCCAGCACTTTGGATGGGGATGGGTGTTCTTGTAGGTATCGTACAATCAATTGTGTTTGTGGCGCTCGTCACGGTCTATTATTCTCTTGTTTTAAAGAAAGAAGGCGGGCATTAGCATTCATTGCCAACTATCTCGGCAAGGCCGAGATAAAACAATTCTTCACGAAAAATACAATCATGAATTCCAGATAAAGCTTATAAAATAAGGCAAAACTAAGATATTTATTGACTCTATTGATAAAATATGCTATCATGTATATACAAAAAATGTTCTTTTACAAAGTGTAGTCACAGCGATATGTATTCAAACATACGACGGACCAATAGTTCTCCCGAGTTAAGATATCGGGGGTCTAAGGGAGGTGGAGAATATATATCGCTGTGACTATGACCAATCCGGTGAAATAGAAGCAGTTTCCTGAAGGAGTAGAATTATGTCTAATGACAAAATTCGCCCGCTTATCAAGGCATTTGCGGACCTGCCTACCTGCTACACAGGTCTTATACTTGATGTTGTTAATCAACTGCGCAGCGACGACGCACCATATTGTGCGAATGAGATCAAGAAGATACTTGAGTTGATCAGAGCTGCAAAACTACCCAAGCAAGTTCAGCCAAAAACTTTGGCAGACCTTTACAAGACATTCACCCCAGAGCACAAAGCAAAGCGCTTCGTTGAAAATGGATGCTTGTACTTCGCAGTAGAAGGTGTCGGCATCAAAGCAAACCTTTGGGGAGATCGGCTCAAGTCCGGTGGTCATGAGTTGTCAAAGTGGGCAAAGGACGTTTTGTCCAAACCAGACTACGACAAGAACCATCGTCTCGAAGCCGGCAAGATTTACAAACTCGGACTTGTCTTCGGGAAAGAAATCACCGATGACTCCAAGCGGTCAACTTCTGCATTACAAGATCTCGGTCGCCATAAATTTGGTCCGCAAGCAAACGAAGGTCTCAAAGGCGAGTTCGCACTTCTCATCCGTGAGAAGTTCAGCAATGCCGAGCTTGAAGCGATGGAGTTGAAGTACATTGCGGTGCTCCATAAGCCGATCACTGATTCTGACGGCAACCCGGTCGTCCTCTCTTCGGATCGGTACGATGGTTCGTGCGTGGATGCCTTCTACGCTAGTCCCGATGATCCGTGGGATGACTATGGGGCTTTTGCCTCCCTCGCAAGTTAGTGCTTAGACTTCGGTCACTGAGAACTTTTAGTTCCTTTGCCCTTAGTCCTATCAGCTCGTATATTACAGAAATGTGGTATACGAGTTTTTATTTTGTATACTTAGGATTGTTTTGCAGTGTTATTATATAGTCATGTGGATGCAGGGCTATGGAAAATCTGCTATACTCTACCCAAAGCCTGAACAAGGCGAATTTTTATTGAAATGGTGCTTGTTATCAGTGGATTATTGTAATGTATGACCACTCATAACTAATAACCAATAACTAACAACTGTATTTATATGACCCCAGAAGCAGCAATTTATATCGCGAAAGGAATGTGTATCATGGCTATGGTAGGAACTGCCATTGGACAAGGATACCTCGTAGGTAAGACCATGGAAGCAATCGGACGTAATCCAGATATCGAAGGATCACTTTTCTCTAAGATGATCATTGGAGTTGCAATGACTGAAACAACTGCGATTTTTGCGCTTGTTGCGTTCTTCCTCCTTAAGTAACAGCTCTTAGCAGTTGGCTTTTAGCCTTTGGCGACTCTGTATTAGCTAAAAGCTAATTGCTAAAGGCTGAAAGCTTTACTTGTAATTACTATGTCCGAAATTTTAAACATCTTAGGTTCAGTTGGATTCAATTGGCATGTTGCACTTGCCAACTTTTTCAACTTTCTTATTATTCTCTTTCTTCTTAATAAATTTTTCTTTAAGAAGATCGGAGCAACTATCAGTACTCGTCAGGGTATAATTGAACGTGGTCTTAATCAAGCAAAAGACGCAGAAAAAGCTCTCGCGGATGCTTCAGATGAGAAGAAAGATATTCTTAAAGCTGCACGAAAAGAACGAGACAGTATTGTTGCAAATGGGGAAGCTCTTGCACGAGACTTGGCTTTAAAGATTGAAACAGAGGCAAATGAAAAAATTGCTCTTAAAACAGCAAAGCTGACTGAAGATGAAGCGCATCTTGCCGCTAACGTGGAGAAGTCTTTTAGAGAAAAAGCCCCACACCTTATTGCAGAACTATATGCAAAGACACTTATGAAAGAACTCACGCAAGAAGAAAACGACAAACTTATTGCCGCACTTCGCGTCTAATTTTTAGAAAATGAGTATGCCATTATCACGAACATTAGCCTCATATCTTATTTTAGGAAAAGTAACACTTGATGATGTTGTTGTACTTTTGACAAAATATAAATTGCTCACACTATTACCTTCTGTTAAGCAAGCGTTACAGCAAATGTCTACTCGTGTAGAGAAAGATGCAACTATAATGATAGAAACACCCTTTCCTCTTTCAGACGCCTCAATACAAAAAATAAAAGAGATGACAAAAAATCCTAAAGCGTCACACAAAATTACTATTAATAAAAACATTCTCGCTGGATTTAAAGCAACGTATCAGGGAATTATGTACGATGGAAGCGCCGAAAGAATTATTAAGCAATTAACGCACTAAAGTATTACTAACCACTAACAACTAATAACTAACCACCATGTCAGTAGAAAAAATAATTCAAGAAATCGAACAAAAAATAGCACAGATACAAACAAATGTAGAAGTACATGAGGTTGGTACGGTTATTTCTGTGAGTGACGGTATTGCTCGTGTTTCTGGACTTCTTTCGTGCGCATCTTTGGAAGAGGTGACATTTGCCTCAGGTGCGAAAGGTCTCGCGCTTAACCTAGAGAGTGACATGGTTGGTGTAGTGATCATTGATGGAGCTGATCTTGTGACTGAAGGACAGGAAGTGTCTCGTACTAAGCGAGTACTCTCTATTCCAGTTGGAGATGCTCTCTTAGGTCGTGTTGTTGATCCACTTATGAATCCAGTCGATGGGGAGCCACTCACTGGACTAACTGATCGAGAGCTTGTGGAAAAGATTGCGCCGGGCGTGATGGAGCGAGAGCCTGTGAACCAAGCTCTTCAGACTGGTATTAAGGCAATTGATGCCATGATTCCTATTGGGCGGGGTCAACGCGAACTTATCATTGGTGATCGTCAGACTGGAAAGACTACTATTGCTGTAGACACTATTATCAACCAAAAAGGAACAGGGGTTATTTGTGTCTACGTTGCTATCGGACAAAAGGAATCAAAGATTGCGCAGATTGTTGAGAAGTTACGCGCATCAGGTGCGATGGAGTACACTGTCGTTGTCCTTGCAGGAGCGTCACATTCAGCGACACTTTCATATCTTGCACCGTATTCAGGAGTATCAATCGCTGAGTATTTTATGAATAAGAAAAAAGATGTTCTCGTCGTCTATGATGATCTTTCAAAGCATGCTGTTGCATACCGTGAAATGTCACTTCTTCTTAAGCGTCCACCAGGACGTGAAGCATATCCAGGAGATGTTTTTTATCTTCACTCACGCTTACTTGAAAGAGCATGTCGTCGTAACGAGGAAGCAGGTGGTGGGTCTATCACCGCACTTCCAATTATCGAAACACAAGCAGGAGACGTGTCAGCATATATTCCAACGAATGTTATTTCTATCACTGACGGACAGATTTTCTTGGATGCTAATCTTTTCTATAAAGGTATGCGACCAGCGATTGACGTAGGACTATCAGTGTCTCGTGTTGGGTCTTCTGCACAAACAAAAGCGATGAAGAAAAATGCAGGAAAAATGAAGCTTGCGATGGCGCAGTACAGAGAGCTTGAAAGTTTCTCACAGTTTGATTCTGATCTTGATCCAGATACAAAAAAGACAATTGAACGAGGAAAAAGAACTGGTGAAATGCTTAAGCAGTCAAATGGGGCACCACTCTCTGTGGGTCTCCAAGTGTCATCTATTTATGCGGTGAACAATGGTTTTGTGGATGGTATTTCTGTACCTGAAGTTGTTGTGTGGGAGAAGGGACTTCATGTGTACATGTCAGCTTCACATAACGAGCTTGTGACCACACTTGCAAAGGATTGGTCAGAAGACCTTGAGAACGCTCTTAAAGAAGCTCTCACTTCCTATGGAGGAGAGTATACAAAAAGTGAGTAACTAAAAGTCTTAGCATTCTTTCCGCGACCTTCCGCGTATAGTCTGCAAAGTTCTGCGACGAAGTATGCAAACAAAAGTAATTAAAGAAAAAATAAAAAGTGTCGGAAGTATCAAAAAAATCACCAAAACAATGGAGATGATTTCTGCGACGAAAATGAAAAAAGCTATCGATAGCGCTCTTTTGCTTCGACCATTTCACACTGAGGCACAGCATATTTTGCACGACATTTCTCTTGATCCACATACTCGTCATGAGCTTTTAAAACACAATGAAGTTCCTGGTGAAGTTATTATTTTAGTTGCTTCTAATAAAGGATTGTGTGGAAGTTATAATGTGAATGTGTATCGTAAGTTACTTGCGAGCTACAATGAAGAGGCTCGGAAAAATTTAAAAGTAATTGCATTTGGAAAATATTCTGAAAAAGTGGCAAGAAAACTTGGCCTTGAAGTACTCGCATCCTTTAATCATACTCTCATCACAGGGGACGATGCACACGCAACGTCAACCTTGATTGTGAATTGGTATAAAGAGAAAAAGATTGGAACTGTCAAAGTTCTCTACACACATTTTGTTTCTGGGAGTACATTTACCCCAACCTTACTCCAACTCCTCCCATTCTCATCAGAAGGAGAGCCAGATAGAATAGGTGAGCCACGATACGCATATGAACCAGACCAAGACACAGTACTTTCGAGTATCATTCCGATGATGCTGCATAATATTATTTACGGAGCGATTCTTGAAAGTTATGCGTCAGAACATACATCTCGCATGCTCGCCATGAAAAGTGCGACAGACAATGCAAAAGAATTACAAGACGATCTCAAGCTCTTTTATAACCGTGCTCGCCAAGGAGCGGTGACGCAAGAGATCGCAGAGATATCAACTGGCGCTATGGCATTAAGTAATTAGACATCAGATCACAGACAAACAGACAACAGATAAACACTATGAAAAAAATCCCTGACAATGCAAAATTAGTTTTCAAAGGAGTACTTCATGATGTTTATCATTGGGATCAAGAAATGTTTGACGGTTCTTTTGCAACATTTGAGGCACTTAAGCGAAGAGATGCAGTTGTTGTGATTGCGATTACTGACTCAAAAAAGATTTTATGTAATGATGAAGAACAGCCAGGCATGGAACCTTTTGTGACTCTTCCAGGAGGAAATTCTGAAACAGCAGATTTTATGGATGACGCAAAGCGTGAGCTTCTTGAAGAATCCGGATATGCAGGTGACTCATGGAAGCTATGGTTTAGTATTGATATTTTAAAATACCACAAAATAGAGTGGAATAATAACTTTTTTATCGCTCATGGTTGTAAAAAGATTGCCGAACAAAATCTTGAAAACGGTGAGAAAATAACAACACGATTAATAACTTTTGAAGAATTCTTAGAATTACGAAATAATCCAAAGTTTAGAAACAAAGATTTGATACCATTATTAGAAAAAGCAGCAGGAAGTAAAGAAGAAAAACAAAAATTAAAAGAACTGCTCGGAATAAAGAATTGAATTACTAACCACTAACAACTAACAACTAATCATTACCACTATGAACAAAGGAACAATAACACGAATCGTAGGGCCAGTCGTCGATGTCACGTTTACTGATGGCGTACCAGCACTTAAAAATGCGCTCA
>JAYUCW010000055.1:0-1892 GCA_043740125.1 Minisyncoccota bacterium | reverse complement strand
ACAAGGATATTTTGAAACTTGACGTTCTCAGGTCTAGAACCGTCATTTTGAGAAACTCAATGTTATCAGGTCTATATTGAGTCTCTGCATCTTGTGTGGCTATCGGGATTTGAACCCGAACTGAGGGTTCCACAAACCCTAGTGCTAACCATTACACTATAGCCACCATCTCAATTTTTGATTTGAGCCCAGTATCAAAAATTGACTCCAACATGCGTAGTATGTTGTGAGTAAAGTTTTTCGATTTTAGCGCCCTACCAAAAAATTCATCCCGCGAAACCTTGGTGTAGTGGGATAAGTCACCAAAGCATGACAAGATGAGGTCTTTACTCTACCACATATTTCAACTTTTTTGAAGAGTGGCTATTTTTTCTAACTATGATAGATTTATGTTTAGCTGTTCCTTTCGAACAGTACACAAGGAGAAATAATCATGAAGTATTGTGGCATCCTGGCACTCTTTCTTTTTTCTGTCATGACGGTCGCTCAAGCACAAAATAATGAACCTCCTCTTTATTACGAAAATATCCAGACCTTACCTTGGGGGAAACTATTTAAAAAAGAGTCCCAAGATTGGCAATATCAAGCCAGTCTTGGTCCCGTCCAAAAAAGGGATGGGGTTCAGTATGTTTTCGATCATAACAAAATTACTCCAGGAAAACTCCACTTCCTTTTCCCTTTTCCAATTATGGCGTACAGAACACCGGATGCAAAAGTGGAGATACTAGGAGGAATGACTGCAGCTAAAGGAGCTGTTCTGGTCAGGTTTTGGTTCTAATCCTGAAAATAATAATGACACAACAAAAAATGGCATTCCTTAATGCCATTTTTTATTTTTATGTGCCCAGAACTGGACTTGAACCAGCAAGCCTTGCGGCGCTACCACCTCAAGGTAGTGAGTTTACCAATTTCTCCACCTGGGCATTAATTTGTCGTATAGTTTTTATTGCTAAGGACTACTTCTATCTTCTTTCTCTTTCTTGATAAGCAGATAACTTCGTTATTATAGTACATTTTCTTAATTATTTCCACCGCTTCTTTTTTGGCATATCTAAGTTGACTAGTCGAATGATTTTTAGCAGAAGAAACATGGCCAACCACTCCTAACCTTTCAGATAACTCTTTACGAACCCAATCAAGAAAACCCATGCTTGCTGAGGCAAGCGTAAGATAAAACATGAAACTACTTTTCCATCGTTTGTCATAGTAAGAATAAAAAGAACCATCTCCATCAAAACATCCTCGTAAAAAATCAAAGAAATACTTTTTTGGAAGAGAAACTTTACTGATAGTTTTTGACTTTGCTTGAGTTAGTCCAACTGATTCAAGAAATTGGTAAAACAAAACATCGCCCACTTGAACTCGGTATGCATGTTTTCCTTTGTAATTCTTTTCACCAATAGTTATATCAATATTCAAAGCTTTTCTGAAGTTTTCCATCTGCTCAAAGTCTTTAGAAGTTAAATCAATATGACTCCTGTCTTTAGAAAGACATCCATCTGTTGTAATTAGTCCTATTGCATACGCAAAGTTTGCAGACCATTTGAGCTTTACTTTCCCTTTCGGCTTTGGTCCCCTTTTATTTAGAACAGATACTACTGCTTTTTCTACCATATGTTATAAAGTATACTACCTCAAGCTAATAGCGTCTACCTATTTATACACAGCAAAATCTCGATCATTTCTGATCGAGATTTTATTTTCTCCTATGCTGTTACTTCTTCTGGAATATCTACTGGCACCGATTCTGTTGTAGTGTTTGCTCCCTTCTTTACAACACGAGTATCTTTCTTTAGCTTACGACGTACATCACGAATCGCTTTGTCACGAACGTAATAAAGTTTACTTCGGCGAGTTCGAGAATGACGCACGATCTCAATCTTATCAATCAT
>JAYUCW010000054.1:0-11371 GCA_043740125.1 Minisyncoccota bacterium | reverse complement strand
TGATTTTTGCTCCTAACTTTAGATGATGTTCGTACTGAGGTTATTCTTGATTACTTAATGATAAATCTAAAAAACTTTTGATACCAAGTAATCTGTTCTGGAGCTACTGCTATTATCGGAGCATTTAATGCATCCATTATTTTACTTGATAAACCTTCAATGTCACCTGTATCTCTATGTTGAAGTCGTAGTAGGGGCATATCAGCCGTTTTAAACATTCTCACTTCTTCTATATCTCTCCTTTGTCGATCTTCTCTTTCATGACTACTATCATCTAGCTCAATTGCAAGTACTGGTGACAATTGTTCTTTTGTACATAGTAAAAAATCTACAGATTTACCATTGATATGCCAAAATGCACCGTTCCAATTTTGACCAACAACATGACAGTTAAGAAATGCTGAGAAGTGTGATTGTGGAAACACCCAGTATTTTTCTTTAGTTACTTTTACTAAAGCATTAAAGCAATCTCGTTCTGCTTGGGTCATTACATATTCTTTTTTTTGTAACTATATCCTGCCCATAACTGTCTCCTAAGCCATCGTTTAAATAGTAAAAATAGAACAACTAGTACGATAAGAAACAATATAAATTTCATACCCTATATTTTAAAACGCTTTATTGTATTTAAGGTGTATACTTTTATACATGAAGACACTAAACGCATGGGGTATTGATTTGTTCAAAGACGAATTTAAAAATAGTGAGTCACTTGGAAAATGGTTACTCATAACTGCACTGGTAAATCTTCCTTTACCTGATATTTTTATACCATACCTTACTCAAGCAATAACAATTATTCTTATGAGTGTCTTTCTTAAGAAATATACTTCTGCTTCATCACAAAGTTCTAGATTAGTTATAGGTTTGTGTATTGCAACAATGATAGCTCAATTATTTTGGATCCCTTATATTTCCCAACTCATCACTCTTATATTGCTTGGTATTTTGTACGGAGCATTTACTAAATATAATAAAAGAGAAGCTTAGTTGTTTGCAATTGGAAATGGGGACAGCCACCATTCATTTATAAAAAGTGTGTTGTTATAAAATCCATGGGTAGGGATCGCCTCTCCTTCACTTTGTTCAGTCGAGATCCTACATTTTCATAGTCGCTGCGCTTCTTGAAAATGTGGACCTTCGGTTCGATCCCTACCCATGGAGGGGCTCCATTAAAATAAAATCCCATATCTATAAGATATGGGATTTTATTTTAATGCTCCGTGGGTAGGGATCGAACCTACGACCAATTCGTTAACAGCGAACTGCTCTACCGCTGAGCTACCACGGAATATATTCTAGAATTACTTCTTGAACATAGATACAATCATACAAGAAAATAGGTGTTTTTGCAAGATAACAGTTTGTGAATACTTAAAGTAAAATTAGTATACGTACAAGAAAACCCTTCATAGGTATGAAGGGTTTTCTTAAGAGAAATACTAAAGAATTTTAAACTTGATGACTCTTGAACTTATCATAAAGATGAGCTGAAGCAAGTATTGTTGTAGGCACAGTAATTACAAGACCAACTCCAAAAGCCAGACAACCAAGCATGTTAAATACTACCGCTGCAAGAATGAAACGAAAAACTAACCAAAAATTATTTTCTGTAAGTTTATAACTCATGCGTAGTAGATCTCGTACTGATGAATGCTCATGATCAACAACTACGTATGGGAAAAACTTAAACCTCACTGCGATGAAAACATTTATAACAAAAAATAGAGAAGCAAAGATCAAACCAAAAATCGTAACTGAGGCACTTCCTCTCTCTGCGCCAAATACTAAAATTGCAGACGTGAGACCAACAAGTAACACAGGAATAATATAAAACGATACTAAGGCAAAAAAACGAAGCACTCGCCTATAAGAAAGGAGTGGAGTAAATAGATCATTAAAAGAGAACGAGTGGTTACGTACAATCATGAGTGATATAGAAACAATAGAAAGCGCTGCCATTAAACTCACGATAAGATTAAGACCTGGGTTATATATTGATGAACCAATGACACTACTCATAATAATGAATGTAAGAAAAACGAACCAAGCATGTTGAATAAATTTATTATACCCAAACGAGAAAACTTCTTTAAGTGCAAAATGGTGCTTTGTCATATATGTTGTATGATTTTAGTATACCAGGGATATCTATCTTTCTAGGTTTTTATCTCCACAAACCTGTGTATAATTTTATTATTTTTTTACTGTTATATTTTTATATTTACTATATACTGAAAAGTATTACTGATAACCAATTCATATCTATGCATACAATACTTACAGGTGTTCATATTGAAATTACAGAGGCGGTACGGGACTATACACTTGAAAAAATGAAGTCGTTAGGAAAATTAGTTCCACATGATGACACGAGTGCCAAACTTGTGATAGAACTTTCAAAAACTACTAATCATCATGTGCATGGTCAAGTATTCCAAGCAGAAGCAAATCTTCATATTAGGGGGAAAGAAACTACTTTACGAACAACTCAAGAAGATTTATATAAAGCAGTCGATGTTCTAAAAGATATGCTTACACGTGAACTTACGCAACATAAAGATAAAGAACTTTCCATGGTACGTAGAAGTGCTCACAAAGTAAAATCATTATTTAAAAAACTAACAGACTGACAACCATATGGATAGTGAAACAAAAGTAACCTACAGTGTCATTCTAGTGCTTATCGTCTTTTTAGGTGGGCTAGCTTATTTCCTTCAACCACTCGGGGCAGGAGATATGAAATCAACAACTAGTACTACTACAATTAAGATAGCACCAATAACTCAAACAAAACCACTATCAAGCGCAGTAACTAAAGCATCTACAACAGAAGCAACAAACACACCTATGGAAGATAAAAAATATACAATGGCAGTTATCACTACCAATAAGGGAGTTATAGAAGTCACCTTTGATAAAAATAAACCGATGACAGTTGCGAACTTTGGTAAGCTAGCAACAGAAAAGTTTTATGATGGGGTACGCTTCCATCGTGTTATCAAAAACTTTATGATTCAGACAGGGGACCCATTTTCTAAAGATAAAGCAAACATGGCAGTATGGGGAACCGGAGGTCCTGGATACATGTTTAATGATGAGAACGTTGGGAATGAAACGTACCCTCGAGGTACTCTTGCGATGGCTAACTCTGGACCAAATACCAATGGTTCACAGTTTTTTATTGTTACCGGGACTGATGGGTATAATCCACCATCACCTGCGTACACAGTATTCGGACACGTAACAAAAGGACTAGAAATAGCACTTATGATTCAGGACGTTGCAACCGGAAAAAATAATGTACCCCTTGAAGATGTGATTATTGAAAAAGTTGAAGTGCGTTAAAACACAGACTGTAGAGTTTAGTTTGTAGACTGTAGCTACAATACAAAAGCGACTTCCAAAGGAAGTCGCTTTTGCATGAATACACTAAAAGATCTATACTATCCCTAATTAGTTCAGTTCCTTAACTTTTTGCCAAGGAGTTCCATCATGCCAAGTTCAGTGCAGGTATCAGTATATGGAGGAGAAAGCAATGTAGCTGGCCGAATCATTGCAATGTACGAAAATCTACAAAAGCAGATTCGTCCGGAAAACTTTAGCTACAAAGGTCACGCGAAGGCGGTATCAGAAACTACTCACACCATGGAAGCACTTGAAATAGTGGAAGTAATTAGACTTACCAATAAAGATGACCATGTCTATTTTGGAAGACTTAAAGATTCTTGTGACAATTGGGTTGTGCTCATCTGGGACGAAATTAGTGACGGCTTTTGCCGATACGGCAGGAGCTCAACCTATGTTCATGACATCATTCCATAAACGACAAGACGACACGTACACGGTGTCGTTTTTTATCTCCTAGGGGGACACGAGGCAAGGCCTCGTAGAGTGGATAGGATAGTAACTTGTGTTTAGTGCTGATACTTTGTAAAATTTAAGGAGTTACCCTGTGAGAAATTAATTTTGTTCCTTTCAAACATTGTATGGACTTGGAGGTGCCCTATGAGCTATTCTGGTAAACTCGTTGCTATGTACAACAAACCGTATAAGCAATTAATGCCACACGAACAAACAAAAGCTGTTTGTGTTGGTACAGCAGAATATCTACGAAATCTATCAGATTACAAAGAAACCACGTTTGGAGAAATCATGGATACCGTTATTTTTCTCCTCTCACTACGTGGTAATCAATTCTGTTTTATTAAGCCACATCGTTTAGAATTTTGGCATCCAGTTTGGGTAGACCCAGAAAATCCATTCAAGCTTACTCCCATGACTGACTGGAAATACTTTGCGGAAGTCATCAACTGATATCTCTCCTCAGTGTGTTTTAAG
The DNA here is from genome assembly GCA_043740125.1 of Minisyncoccota bacterium. Taxonomy (GTDB): domain Bacteria; phylum Patescibacteriota; class Minisyncoccia; order Phycocordibacterales; family UBA5272; genus UBA11704. The sequence continues at coordinate 7,030 of JAYUCW010000054.1, read as the reverse complement.
ATTTAATTTTAATTGCTGCCCAAAGCGGCAATTTTTTATTCAATGTATGAAAGATCGCGGCCAAGCCGTCTCGCGTCGTCTGCTTGTTGGCTTCCGACATCTTCGTCGCTCTTCGCTCCTTGAGCTACAGTCTGTCCAAGTATCCTCGCTTAAAGCTTTCCCAATCCATCTGCTTTTTACCTTCAGGGGTAACTGAGAGAACATAATCTTCTGCACGTTTATTTTCTTTTTCTGTAATGCAATCAACGGCATTTACTTTCACTCGCATAGCTCTACCTCCGTGAGTGATAAAAAAATAAAGTGATGGCCATGGAGTGAGCGCACGGAACTTTCTTCGTACAATATCAATATCATCATACAGATGAATAAGGCCGAGATCTTTTGTAATTTTTTTACAAATTGTAGCTTTACTATGATCCTGTTCTTTCGGAATAAGAGTGCCTTCGAGATAGTGAGGAATCACTTGTACAAGGAGTTCACCACCTAGTTGACCACATTCTACTTCAAGAGTGCCTGCGTTTGACTCCGGGTTAACCATAAAAGCTGATTGTGCAAGAATTGGTCCGTGATCCATCAGAGCATCCAATTTCATAATACTCACGCCGTTTGTTATGTGCCCATCAAGGAGTACTGATTCGATAGGGGATGGTCCACGATAGAGTGGGAGAAGTGACGGATGTACATTTAAGACACCGTGCTGTGGTAAGTCTAAAATATTTTGTGGAATTATTTTACCGTAAGAAGCAACGATGAATAGGCTGTAGGTTGTAGGTTGTAGGTTTTGGATAAATTCCTCATTTAGTTTCTCTGGCTGAAGAACTTTAATACCTTTCATTTCTGCCCAGACTTTAATAGTTGGAGGAGTCAGTTCCATGTGACGTCCTTGTCTACTATCTGGTTTAGTTACAATGAGAGCAGGTGTATAGCCAGCACGCATAAGTGAAGCTACAACACTTTCAGCAAGAGCTCCAGTACCGAAGAAAACATAGGGGAGGCATTTATTCATAGGTAAAAGTAAAATAAATTAAAGACTACAGTTATAGACTTATAGTATAAATCTATTATATAATACATCCGTTAAATAAGGTTGATCATTTATTTTACTTTTATTTGAGGAGAACTGTGTGAAAAAAATTACTGTCGTATGTTTAACGAGTGTATCATTCCTTACTCTATATTTTATAGGGATTATGGATCTGATAGTACATATCGGGAAATTGGTAGTCTCAGTTGGCTACAGACTTTAGTCTAGTTCTGTTACCTTGAAAAAGCCCGCAGACTATGCGGGCTTTTATTTTTCCATTTCTTTCTCTGCCTTTCTAATTTCTTCTTCTGTGTACTCTTCAAAATCAAATCCGTGATCAGTAAATAAAACTCCATCTAGGTGATCTGTCTCATGTTGAAAAATATGAGCAAGTAGTCCTTGACCTCCGTAACTAAACTTGTTCCCGTCCTCATCATAAGCTTCAATAGTACACGCCACGGAACGATTGGTCTTACCGTATACCCAACGCACAGAAAGACATCCTTCTTGCATGATGGCAGTCTTCTTAGAGCGTTTAATAATTTTTGGGTTAATAAACACAAGTGGTTTATGTTTTGTTGTATCCTCATAAGAACTAAGAGCTACCACGAAAAGACGAAGTGGAATAGCTATCTGCGGAGCAGCAATAGCTACCCCATCACTCTCGCGAGCAAGAGATTCTTTCATCGACATAACAACATCACGAAGATATACAGAATTGAACTCTTCTTTTTTTATTTCTCGAGAAATCATCCGGAGAGGGTTTTGTTTATTCTCGTCAATTTGAATAATTGTGTCTTTTATATTCATAAAAATATACTATCATAAAAAAGAACTCTTGACATAGCAGCTACTCACTTAGACTTTTTTTTGGGGTAACGGTTACATAAAAAAGTGAAGGGGATTAACAACAGGATGTGCATCGTAGACGACTCGCTTAACCTTTTCCCTCACATCAACATTGTGTGACCACTCAGACTCTTTAATATGTACAAAAAGTAGTGTTACACCACGACCTTGCTCGAACCACATTACCATATATGGCTCTAATTCTTGTTCAAACCTTTTACGAACACCATCAGATAAATTATCAAAAGATGCTTTGATAACTGTATAGTACGGGGGCAGAAGAAATCCTTCACGCTCCTTAAGGAAGTCTTGGTAAACCTCTCTAAAAGAAGGTGAGGTTAACTGCTTAATCACAGGGGTGTTTTTTAACCGTGTCTGAAGAATAAGTGGCGCATCTATATTGATCCCTCGAGGAATTTTCTCTGCCATTTCAGTAACAAGTGATAAGATTTTTTCATCAGTTCTATATTCTGGTAAAGAAAAAAGAGAGTCAAGTGATAGTATAATGATACCATCACAGACCTGAACAATATTATGTGCCATTTCAGTTCCGATAAGGACACCATAAGGAGCCTCATGCCACTCCTTATAGACTTTTTTTACTTTTGCTTTTGTAGGCGTTCGTTCGCCATCTATTACAAAAAGCGGGATCCCTAGCCGTGAGAGTTCTTCTTCTATGCCACCAGTTGCTATTCCTAATGTCGCCATTCTCCATCCACCACAATGTCGACATGAGAGGGAAGTTTCTTCATTAATTTGGATGATTGATTCACAGCCGTGGCATACATATGTACGCATCCCTGCAATTTTATGCAGTACATATGGTCGGTTACATGTGGTGCAGGTAAAAAGTTCACCACAATCAGAACATACAGTTGTTGGATACATTCCTTTGCGGTGAGCGTACAAAAAATAGTGCCCACGCTTTTGTACTTTACATTGATGAAGAATCTCAAGTGCTTGCCGTGAGAGGTATGGACTACTTGTTCGATTATCATCTGTCATCGGAATAACTGTCACGTTTGCGTCATTTCTAAACAAAAGAGGGATGATTTCGATGGCATCTTTTGTAAGATATTTCATATGAGCACGAAGTGACAACATGTGAGAACCCATAAGACAAGGGACGTCCGATGCCTTTGCCAATGACTCGATCACCATCCTCATATCATATCCATTATCACCATGAGTATAGTAATAATGACTATGTTCACGTTCCATAACAATAAGACCAAGATCTTTACGTACCCATGGGAGAAGTGATGGTGTTGTCAGAATTAAAAGTGGGTGTTCACTCGTTCTTAGTTTAGATTGTGATACCGAATATTGTTTATCAGTTAAACTACCATGAAATAAAATTGTATAATCTTCAATTCCTTTAGAGAGAATATCTTTTGCATTTTCAAGATCAACAATTGTCGGAAAAAATATGACAAGAGATTTTTTCTTAGAGAACATCTCTCGAATAGTTGTTTTAAAGCGAAGCATACGATTAGCATAGTTTTGTTCAAGTAAAAGAATTTCAAAACCACGAGCTTCGTCGGGAATAGTAAGCTTTGTGAGATCATCAAAGCACTTCTCAGATAGTAGATCATAAATAAGTGTTCCTATGTTACGAAGTGCATACGACGCAGAAAAATTAAGTGCTGACCAAAGTTTAGGATGAAGAAATTCCTTAATAAGAATTTTTGAAATCTTTTTTGTTACGAATGATGCATTTTTGAGTGACTGTTTTTCTTCTTCAGCATTTATAACATTCAATACAAGAGCACGGCAGATACGTTTACGAATTGTTATTTCCACTAAGTCACCGGGGGCAACATCTATTTTTGAAAAGTAAGTCAACTCCTCATAAGGAATACCATTTGCAAGGGGTGAGACAGTGAGAAGATACATGAGTACTTTATGAGGACTTGCACTTGGCGAGCTTCTTTGTCGAAACGGCTGATTTTTGCGTCAATGTACTTGAACCAACAGGTTCACGGCTCGGCCGCAAATAGATTCCCTTGTCCTTTTGTACATCTCCTTAAAAATCATTGTTTCTTCGCGAATCTCATCCAAGCGCGCAAGTCCTCATTAAGTATAGCAGAAATAAGGTAACTAATACTAAAAAACCTTATGTAACAAGGAAAAAAATCTTTTTCTACGCCATTTTAAATATGCTATACTGAACCATATTTATGGGATTTTTTTTTAAGAAATTAGGTATCGACTTAGGTACCGCAAACACACTTGTGTATGTTCCTGGAAAAGGGGTCGTGCTTGTCGAGCCCTCTGTCGTTGCAATATCAGAAACAGGCACAAAAATTTTGGCTGTTGGAAGTGAAGCTAAGAACATGATTGGGAAAACACCAGATTCCATTGTTGCTTACCGTCCTATGCGAGACGGTGTCATTGCTGACTATCGAGTGACTGAAGCAATGCTTCGTTACTATATCCATAAAGCGCTCGGTGGGTATAATATCTTCAAACCTGACGTTATGGTATCAGTCCCTGCAGGAGTAACTTCAACAGAACGACGAGCAGTGATAGAAGCAGCACTCAAAGCAGGAGCACGAAATGCATATGTTGTTAAAGAACCTATTCTAGCAGCTATTGGAGCTGGTATTCCGATCCACGAAGCACAAGGAAGGATGATTGTAGATATTGGAGGTGGAACAACGGATGTTGCGGTGATTTCCCTTGGTGGCATCGTATGTAGTACATCTGTTAAATGTGCTGGGAATAAAATTGATCAAGCAATTATTGACTATGTTAAAAAAACATACAATCTCGCTATTGGAGACCAAACAGCTGAAGACATAAAAATAAAAATTGGCTCAGCACTGCCTATCGAAGATGAGCTGGTCCTTAAAGTTAAAGGACGAGATTTTATCGCAGGACTTCCTCGTACCGTTGAGATACGCACCAATGAAATCGTAAAAGCAATCGATAAAGAACTGAAGCTTATGATAAAAGCAATTCGAGATGTACTCCAAGAGACACCTCCTGAACTTGCTTCGGACATCATTGATAACGGTATTATTATGAGTGGAGGGTCTTCCATGCTTCGCCACTTCCCAGACCTCGTAGAGCGTCGTACGGGGGTAAAAGCAGTTCTTGCGCCTGACGCTTTTTATTGTGTGGCGAAAGGTACAGGTATCGCACTTGAACATCTTGATACCTACAAACGTTCGATCTTTGCAAAGAAATAACTAAAGAAAATAAAACCTTATTTGTTTTTTGGTATACTACTTCGCATGAATACTACTGACTTACTCACACATCACGCAACACTTTTTATACAGAGTGATAGAAAACTTTTTACAGAAAAAGTATGGGGCGAACTTAGGTTAAAATCTATTGCACACATTTTACACGACCACACGGTCGTTGATATAGATACAGCTCGTAAACTTATTACATGGGCAAATACTCCGTATGAAGGTGAAAAGATAGCACTTGTTTCATTCCACACGATTACTATTCCTGCTCAAAACGCACTTTTAAAAATTGTAGAAGAGCCACGAAACGGTGTACGATTTATTTTTGTAACAACTAATAAGGATGCAATCATTCCAACGCTCTATTCTAGATTACAAGAACAAAAAACCGAAAATATACTCGTAGAAAAAAACAACGATGCTTCCACTTTTCTTACAACACCTCACACACAGAGGATGAAACTTCCACAGACACTAAAGACGCTTGCACAAGTGGACGAAGAGGGGAGAAAGGACAGAGAGGCAGTACGAACATTTATACTTTCACTGCTACCTCTTCTTACAAAAAATACTGCTTCTCAGAAGTATTTGCAAGAAGTAGTAGAAACTGCATCATACGCAGGGGATCCATCATCTTCCGGTAAAATGCTTCTTGAATACCTTTCACTCCTCTTGCCCCAAGTTAAAGACTGATGTACAATTTATCTACTCTTCATTTGTATCCGCAATTAACTAATAACTAGCAACTAATAACTAATAACTGCTCTCATGTCCTACGATTTCTCTTCTGTTACCACACAAAAAAATACCATACTAGAATGGTTAAAATCTGAATATCGATCTATTCAGACCGGACGCGCCACTCCACAAGTTCTTGATCTTGTACATATTGATATGTACGGAGCACGTACCGCACTTGCTCATGCTGCAGGTATCACCATTGAAGATCCTAGAACTATTCGTGTTGCTCCGTGGGATAAATCGATTATTGGAGCAATGGAAAAAGCAATCAATGATGCAGACCTAGGGCTTTCTGTTTCTTCAGATGGTGAAGGCCTTCGTGTGCACTTCCCAAGTCTCACAACCGAAACCAGACAAAAACTTGTAAAGCTTTTGAAAGATCGCTTAGAAGATGCTCGAGTCCGAGTCCGAGCACTTCGCGAAGAAACAAACAAAGCAATTGATGGAGAAGCAAAAGATGGAGCTTACGGCGAAGATGAACAAAAAAGATATCGCGATGAAATGCAAAAGATCGTTGATACAGCTAACCAGGAACTTGAAGACCTATTCCAGAAAAAAGAAAAAGAGGTGATGGGCGAATAGGGTAGATTACAGGGAACAGATCGCTTCACTTCCAGATAACAGAAAGATGCAACTTCTGTATCTTATCTCTGTTGTCTGATAGTCTGATCTCTGTTTTCTTCATTGTGGTATACTAGGGAGTAATTATGTCCATATCTGCCATAGCTTTATTTATTATCATTTTATTACTATTGGTCGTTGTCCATGAATTTGGTCACTTTATTGTTGCAAAACTTACTGGAATGCGAGTGGACGAATTTGCTTTTGGATTCCCTCCGAGAATTTTTGCTAAAAAAATAGGGGAGACTACGTATGCTATCAATGCACTTCCGCTAGGTGGGTATGTTTCCATTTGGGGAGAGAATGGTAGTGAGGAAGATAAAAAAGCTCATGGCGCAGCAACTCATCCTCGAGCTTTTGGTAACCGTCCATGGTGGGCACAACTCCTTGTTCTCATTGCGGGAGTAACAATGAATATGCTTCTAGCGCTTTTTATATTTATTAGTATTTCATACGGATCAGTAACGGTGAGTGCTGATGATGAAATATTTGGTTCACGTATTAAAAATAGCTCACTCATGGTTGCGGAAGTCTCAAAAGAAAGCCCTGCATTCAAAGCGGGTATCGTCCCAGGATCAACAATACTTTCAGT
>JAYUCW010000053.1:0-11377 GCA_043740125.1 Minisyncoccota bacterium | reverse complement strand
CCTGTGCTGTTGGGACTGCTCGATAATGGGCCATGCCACTTTTGGTGACTCACCTCCAGAAGAAAGCACTTGTTGTGGCCTGTCACTTCTAAACTCTTTATTTACAGTAATTAATGCTGTATAGTTAAATTCTATTATCACTTTTTTCCTTGGTACTTAGTTAAGCATCTAGAGTTGGTCCAGTACCTACACGAACATGACTAACAAGTGGTACTCGATCTGGACTGATCGGATCATCAAATGTTTCTTGATTCAGAACTTTATACCTAAACACAAAATCTGAATGTTCAGTTACAGGATCAACTCCCTTACTGGTTTCAGTAGGAGTAATAGACCTACCAAAGACTGTTACCAATTCCTTGATAGAGTCTGTTGGAAAGTTGATACGGTTACCAGATCTAGTCTGGTCAGAGTGGTTTAAGCTCATGGTTACATTCCTTTCGTTACAGTTTTTTTACAAAGTCCAATGACTATACTACCATGAAAATCTCATTATTGGAATACTCTGTACTTTTAGACAACTACATCGTATTTTTTATGTAACGTAATAGGTAACCCTGCCTTCTTTGCCTTATCGATAGTATCTTGTGTACCAGTACTCTTGTTAACCTGGAAAGCATACACTTCATCAGAAAAGGTAACTTCTTCGTTGTGACGAAGATCATAATCTTCTTGCGAGATATCTCCATCACTTTTCTTTGCTTCAAGAATTGCGCTTGGATTTTTTTCTTCTACAATCTTTAAAAGTTTTTCAAGGAGATCTATAGCTGTATCATCAACTGGTAGATGTTTCCAATTCTTATGATAGTCAGCTATAAAATGATCAAGCTTTGCTGGTATAAAAACTCGCATTCGTGTACAAGTCGGGTCTAACGTAATGGACTCATCAAGCGCGAAATAATCAACTCCCGTCGCCCCCCCCGTCACTAATCCATCCCCATGCAGAAATACTTCGCGAGTTGCTTTACGCACATCATGTTCTACTTCTTGATTTGTAAGACGCCATGTCCCTGTAAATAGTATCCACTTCATATGAGAAATATTTCTGAAAATTAAATATCTAACGTTGCAGATCGAGCATGAGTCTGAATAAAACTCTTTCGTGGACCAACTTCACTTCCCATGAGCATCTCAAAAACTCGATCAGCTTCTTCTGCGGCGTCAACTGACACTTGCTTAAGCGTTCTTGTTTTTGGATCCATAGTTGTTTCCCATAATTCATCTGAGTTCATCTCTCCGAGACCTTTGTATCGCTGAATAGACGGCTTCTTATTTGACTTCTTAACTGCTTTTGCCTCCGTCTCTTCAGTACTATCTTCTGTTACAGTTTCATCTTGCTCTATCTCTTGTACCTCTTCCACATCCTTCTCATCAAAACCAAGTTTCTTCATGACTGCTTGTTTCTCTTCGTCAGAATATGCATAATGAACTTCTTTTCCATACGCAATTTTGTATAGTGGTGGCTGTGCAATATAAATATATCCTGCGTCAATAATCGGTCGATAGTAGCGATAGAAAAATGTAAGAAGTAATGTACGAATATGCGCCCCATCCACGTCCGCATCTGTTGCAATAATTAGCTTATGGTAGCGAGTCTTATCTATGTTGAAAGTATCTCCAATAGCAGCCCCCATCGCAAGCACGAGATTCTTTATCTGCTCACTCCCAAGCATACGATCTAATCGTGCACGTTCAACGTTCAATATCTTTCCTCGAAGAGGTAAGATTGCTTGTGTCACACGATCTCGTCCCATCTTGGCTGTACCTCCCGCTGAGTCTCCCTCCACAATAAAAAGTTCAGAAAGTGCAGGATCATTCGTCTGACAATCAGCAAGTTTCCCAGGAAGTGAAAACCCTTCAAGAGCCCCCTTGCGAAGAACACTATCCTTCGCAGCCTTCGCAGCCTTACGTGCACGAAGCGCAAGAAGTCCTTTGTTGATGATTTCTTTTGCGTCATCTGGATTCTCTTCCATAAAGAGTGTGAATGAGTCTGAGAACACAGAAGCTACAGCACCTTGTGCTTCCATACTTCCAAGCTTGCTCTTCGTTTGTCCTTCGAACTGAATCTCACGAAGCTTCACGGAGATAACAACTGTAAGACCTTCGAGTACGTCATCCCCTGTGAGATTTTCATCCTTCTCTTTTAAGATACCATTCTTACGAGCATATGCATTAATAAGTCTTGTGAGAGATGTCTTGAATCCCGTGACATGCGTACCACCTTCTGCAGTTCCGATATTGTTAGCATACGCTGCAATCTTGGTCGCATAATCATCAATGTACTGAAGTGCTATTTCTACACCAACACCATCTTGTTCTTTTTCAACATAAAAAATATTTTTGTGAATTGGTTTTGAGAATTCGTTGTAGTGCTTCACGAGAGACTTAAGTCCTCCTTCAAAGTGAAAGGTCTGACTCGGTTGTTCATACCCGAGGTCACTAATGTATGTCTCTCCTTCTAGGTCTACTTTACCTTTGAACTCCCGTGCATCAATCACGTGAATAGTGAGCCCCTTTACAAGATATGCTTGCTGACGAAGATGAGTAACTATTCTTTCCCAAGTGAACTCTGTTCCTTCTTTAAAAATTTCTGCGTCTGGCTTGAAGGTAACTACCGTGCCATTTAATTTACTCTTACCAATTTGTGCAACTTTCGCTTTCTTAATACCCTGCTTATACTCCTGCATAAAAATTCCACCTTCGTGATGTACTTCTACTTTTGTAAAAATAGAAAGAGCGTTCACAACGGAAGCTCCTACACCGTGAAGTCCACCAGATACGTTGTATCCGTCCCCTCCGAACTTTCCTCCAGCGTGTAATGTACACATAATTGTTTCGAGTGCTGAGACTTTTGTCTTTTGATGAATACCCGTTGGGATACCACGACCATTGTCCACCACACGCACATACCCGTCTGGTAAGAGAGCAACTTCAACACGATTGGCATGACCATTCATCGCTTCATCTCGTGAGTTATCAAATATTTCCCAAATCAAATGATGAAGTCCATCAGGTCCAGTGGACCCAATATACATACCAGGACGCTTCCTGACCGGCTCGAGGCCTTCAAGAACCTGAATGGAACTGGCATCATAAACTGGTTTTTTTGGATCTTTTGTAGCCATAAATATAGATAATTAATTTCTTAATTCTATCATTTTATGACTAAAAAAGCGAGTGGAGTAAGTTCTTTTTTACCTTTGTAAATAAGCATCTTTTTGATAACCTGCGGCTATTGCCATTGACAAAACTCTCTCTCTACTATTATATGCAATAGGTTTGACACTTCGTCAATACCGCTCATTCACAAACCGGAGTTTCAGCATGAAAAATACCTTTGATGCTTCAACCGAAGAAAGACTGAAGTTTGTATTCTACTACAACATCTATACCTGCGTGTTGGGGTGCCTGCCAATTCTGCTTATTATTACAAGCATCGTGAATTACTACAATGGACCATGCGGTTCATACACCGGCCCATATCCTGCAGTCGCGAAAGACGGTAAATGTGTCTACATTCCGGTTAAAAGGTAATAAAGCACTTCTTCAGTCCTATCAAAAGTCCTGCTTTGATAGGACTTTTTGTTTCTAATTTTTATATTTTTCTATCTTTTCCGGAGGTCTTTGCCTTTGGAAACTTAATACAAATTACTGTGGGTATCTATTTCAAGAAATCTCACCGTAGTGTCATCAACTTTTTCGTAGACAATACGAATATCAGCATTGACATTAATACTTCGAAGCATCATTTGGTCACCATGTAACATATGATTATTAAGAATCACACTGAAAGGATTTTCTGTAAAAAGTGAGATTCTTTCTTTTGCTTGCAATTGTATCTTTTTAGAAAGCTTTTTAAACTTTTTATCAAAACTTTTCGACGTAACTACTATCATAAAAAACCTATACTCCAAGATGCATAAAAAGTTCTTCAGTATTCTTAGCAACAATTCCTATATTCTTACTTTTATCCATATCATGAGAAATCGTCAGAAGTTCTTTAAGTTTCTTTTGAGAGAGTACTGACTCCATAGAAAGGATAACTTGTCGGTCACGTACAAACTGTGCAAGATGAGCGTTGACAATAGTGGTAAGCGGTACCCCGAGCTCCTTTGCAAGACGGGTAGCCTCGTCCTTGAGAGCTTTATTTGTTTTTATTAGTAGAGTTGTCGTAGTCATATACTAAAGTATATATAGTGGTATAAAATTGTCAAGACAGACACCTCAAGAAACAGAAATACTGGAAAGTTTTTTATTTTACTGCTAGTATAGTAGCCAGGTTTGGCATTTCGCCATATTGTTGTTTTACTTTATATTTTTAAGGAGATTCTCATGAATAGTGTATCTACAATTCCTAGAAAGTCATTGATAAAAAATATGTTGATTCGAGGAATCATTTTAGGTCTACCATGTGTCCTCCTAGTTACCATTTGGTATGCTTTCTTCACCCAATCAATACGCACTGAAGAAACACGCATTACACAAAAAATTGACATCCCTCCTGGTTACATACTCTACCAAGATCTTCTTGTTGTATACGACACAAGTGATTATCCATTGTTTGATAGTCAAGATTTTTCAAACTACTTGAAAGCAAATCCAACTGGGTCAGTTGCAATTAAACAAAACACTGATGATTCAAAAAAAGGGACATTTTTATTTGTTGCTAAAGGTAAAAATGGGGAACTTTTTAATGCGACCTACTCTAGAACAATCGAATGTAAAGCATATACGGTGCGAAAAGAAAAAAATAGAAAGCTCGAAAAAGGTAAATCTTTGTGTACGTATGACTTTACTAAAAATGAATCTATATACACCCAGAATCTTTCCTCAAACCCCTTCTTGAGATTTCCAGATATGATTATTTTTAGCCTAATACTGTTACTATTGTTTTTAATGTCACTAACAAGTAGCTCGTTGAAGAGAATACTGAGAAAGTACTTTCCTGTATAAAAAATATTGGAAGTATCGACCCCGCATGTTGTGCGGGGTCGTATTTATTTTATAAGACGTACTATAGTAGAAATACTATTAGCAATATGTAGCTATCACTTTCACGAACTCATCATTACGTTCGTACTCATTATTAAATTCTTTTGAGAAAGAAGCAAATGAAGGAGAGAAGAGGATAATATCCCCAACTTGTGCGATTTCAAATGCTTTATCCACACACTCTCTAAGAGTTTCAAAAACATGTTCTTTTGGAAGATTGAAACGTGACGTCCCTGTGCCTGTCAGGTACACACAGGTCTTAACACCCACCAATATAGTTTGTTCAAGTGAGTCAAGTACCAGTCCTTTGTCAGCACCTCCGATAATAAGAATTGGTTTTTTATTATACGTCTCGTTGATCGCATCAATTGCAGCGATAGTTGCATCTCCTGTTGTTGCGTTATTGTCATTAAACACACGAATTTTTTTATCCCCACAGAATAGTCCTTTGTCTTCCAGTCGTCCTTCTACTCCTTCAAAATTTCGCAATGCCTGTTGTATATCTTCATCAGCTAATCCACACTGTGAAGCTGCCTCATACGCAAGTCCTGCTGCAACCTGATTATGCTCACCGATTAACTTTATATCAAAGTGGCGATATGAGGGAACAGTCACTTTTACTTGTTGGTCACGTTTATGTATTTCGGATGTTGCTTGTTCACTTGCGATAAGAACATCATACTCACTTTGATGACGATAAATGTGAGCCTTATCATTAAAATATAATTCTTTATTATTTTTGTAATACCCCATATGGTCATCCAAAAAACTTGTAAATACAGCGATGTTCGGACTAATTTTCAAATCTCCAAATCCTTGCAATTGCCAAGAATCAAGTTCAAGTACCAAGTAATCTCCTTCTTCTAAAGCTTTAAGAAGTGGTAGATTAGCAACCCCTCGTATGTTACCTCCAAGATATGTACGAAGGCCACAGGATGCAAGAATATACGCGATCATCTGCGTCACCGTACTCTTTCCTCGCGTACCAGTAACACCAATGATCGTTACCCCAAGAGCTGACTTCATGACAATTTTTGAAACAAGTGCAGCTGACATATACACGGGGATATCAAGTGACTTCGCATAAGCAATGAACTCACTATCATAAGGAACTCCTGCAGCTTTTAAAATAAAATCTCGCTTTTCAAAGTCTGGGAAAAGATGAACTCCAAGATGCTGTATAATTTCAGGATATCCTTTTAGCTGATCAATTGAAGAGGCAAGCTCATCTGCTGACTTAACATCAGTTACAATAATTTCAGCACTATTCTCTGCGAGAAAAAGAGTGTCCCCAACACCTCGGCCTAAAAGACCAAGCCCCATTACCGTTACCTTTTTTCCATAAAAATATTCCGAATAGAGATCGTGTATCATGTACTTTATGGTAGCACATTTTCTAGTTCATCATGAAATGATGATATATCTCCAGCGCCCAACGTTACAAGCACACAATTATAATGAGGTCTTCCGAGGACGTACTTTTTTATCTCGTCAAATGTTTCCATAGAGATTGCATTCATGGTTTTTTCTACCAAATCATGAGAAGAAATTGTACCATCATCAACTTCTCGCGCTGCATAAATCGGCATAATACAAATTTTATCAGCATCAGAAAATGATGTCGAGAAATCTTCAAGAAGTAATTTTGTACGAGAATATAAATGCGGCTGGAATACGACAATAAGCGTATACTTCCCATGAGGATATTTTTCTCGAAGCGCTTGTAGTGTTGCTTGTATTTCTACTGGATGATGCCCATAGTCATCATACATAGCGATATCATTCCAGATACCTTTGTACTCAAGTCGTCGCCATGTACCAGTGAAGGCAAAAAGTCCCTTTCGTGCTTCGACCTCTGAAAGTCCGAGTATCATCGCGAGAGCTAAGGCGAGCTGTGCGTTTCTTTTATTATGCTCTCCTAATACACAAAGTTTTATTTCGTGTTGGTTAATTGTATCTGCATTTATTTTTTGTGCTTGTGTTGTAAGAACAACATCAGAATGAGTGATGAGACTTCCACTTACAGGAATTTTGTCAGCGAACTCTTGAAATGCTGATTCAATGTCAGTGAGATCTTTGTAATAATCTAAGTGATCTTCATCTATGTTAGTTACAATGACATGCGTTGGGTGAAGGTTAAGGAATGATCGTCTGTACTCACAGGCTTCAACAACTAAATACTCACTATCTCCTTGTATGAAGTTCGTTCCTCCATCTGATAAAAGACTACCGACGATCACTGTCGGGTTCTTGCCACACGCTTGCATCATCTTGGCTACCATTGCGGTAGTCGTGGTCTTGCCATGCGTACCACACACAGCAATTGTCGTGTACTCTTGTGTAAGCATGCCAAGAGCTTCTGGGTATGTTATGCATGCAATCCCTTTATTTCGTGCAGCAACAAGTTCAGGATTAGTATTCTTCACTGCAATTGAATATATAATAAGAGTTGTTCCTTCTTCTACATAAGAAGCACTATGATTACCAGTATGGACTACTATGCCTTCTTTTTGTAAGTCTTCTGTAATACGTGTAGGGACACCGTCATTACTACCTGTAACACGCGCACTGTTGGCGTGGCAATACCTCGCTATTGCAGATAATCCAATTCCCCCTATTCCAATGCAGTGTACATGTTTGTATTCTAGTAATTTCATAAGTATGTGGTGCCTAGCTTACAATAAGTCTTCAATAGAAATCTCAGCTTGTGCAATAATTGATTTTAGTGTTTTTGGAGCCAAGTTCATATCTATTTTCGTCCAAGACGTGAATTTGCTAATTCAGGCATTACCACATGAAGATTTATTTTAGTTATATGCCGAAGGTTAACATGACTTCCCGTTTGATGATGAATATAAAATCCTAGCTTAGATAAAATCTTGATCAGCTTTTTTGGACTAAGAACAGGCAACTTTGGCATAAATAACTACACAGTAACAGTGAGATGCATACTCGCCACGAAGCTCTCTTGTGGTACATCTTTCTTTGCTTTTTTTAAACCTTCAATGTAGCAGGTAATAGCGTCTTCTACTATAAGCTTTGCCTGCTTCATATCTTTCGCTTCTGTAACAAGACCTGACAAAGAAGGTACAGTGACTGTATACCCACCAAGTTCATTCTCTTCAAAAAATGCAGTGTACTCTCTATTACTTTTTAGTGTGATTTTCTTCATATTTTTATAATATCAAATGTGTTCACAATTGCAAATAAGAGCTATCTTATCTCGTACCCTTTTTCTTTGAAGACTCTGTAATACGGCTCCATCATGCCATTTACTTCTTCGTCGGTTAATGTTTTTTCAAAACTTTGAAAGACGAGACGAAAGGCATAGGAGGTTTTTTTGACTAAGACTTGCCCCGCAGAGCTTCCAAGCGGCGTGGGGTCTATTTCTTTACTGAATGTATCAAAAAGATCAATACGAACAACAAGAGCATTCCCCACTTCAGCACAAAGAGTTCTGATACTTTCCCATGTACTGTTATCAGATACCCACATAGCAATATCACGGGTAATAAACGGATAAGGAGAGATTGTCTTGTAAGTATGAGAAAGTGGAGTCTGTGTAAGAGGTTCATAGGAAGTTGGTTCTGGGAGTTGTGCGATAAGTATATCAAAATCAATCTCAATGACATATGGCTTCACTGATACTGTCTCATACTCAAGTAATGAAACGCCGAGCGTGCGCTTAATTTCTCTGAGCAACATTTCAACCTCTTCAGTAAATGATGTTTTCTTTTTGTTGTCGTCGACACAGAGGGTAAAATGTCTTCGCTCCGAGTTCTTTGTAAAAATATTTCCAAACTCGTACATCTTGATAGTGCTTAGGTTCATGAGTGGTGAGTTAAGCATGTTCATTTGGAATGCAGAAAGGACTCCGGCAGCCAAGTTGCTACGAAGTTTTTCTTTATTTTTCGCCTGCCCTTTTATAATCTCTACATCCCCTGCGTTCCCGAATGAGTATGTCATGATGTCAGAAAATCCATGCTCATAGAGTATCTTTTTAATCTTGTTTTCGTAGTACATTCGCTTATAAATAGTACCCTTACGCGTGAGATTAGGAAGGATAGAAGGAATACTGGAAAGTCCTCGCACACGAGCAACTTCTTCAATAAGATCTTCTTTGATACGGATATCGAGACGTTCAGCTGGTACAATAACTACAAAAGTTTCTCCTTCAATTGTGTAAGGAAATAGTAATGAAGAAAAAACTTTTTTAATATCATCTATCAAAAGTGTTGTGCCGAGAACTTTATTAACTTGAGAGGTTGTAATTGACACAGTTACAACTTCTTCTTTTTTTGGATATACGTCAACAACTTTTGAAACCGTAGCTTCTTGATTCATTCCAAGAATAAGAGAGATGGTGAGTCGCAACCCCTCCTCAACAAGTGAGTCACTAATGACATTTTCGAAGCGCTTGGATGCATCTGTGCGTATACCATACTTTTGTGATGTCTTTCTAATACGTGGACCATTAAAATTCGCAGACTCTAAAATAACAGAAGTGGTCGTACTTGAGATGCCAGAAAACTTCCCACCTTTTATACCAGCAAGACCAAGAGGTTTTTCTTTATCTGCAATCACAAGAGTTGTTTCGTCAAGAGTGAGCGACTTATCATCTAGTGTAGTGAGCATCTCGCCTACCGCTGCATAGCGCGCAGAAAGTGTGTTACCTGCGATGAGTGTGGCATCATATGCATGCATTGGCTTGTTAATAGAAAATTGTACGAAATTAGTAATATCTACAATTGAGTTAATACTTTTTTGACCGATTGATTCTAATCGTTCTCTAAGCCATGAAGGTGAGTCGGTGACAGTGATGCCATCGATACGAACACTCGTAAATCTCGTACAAGCATCGTTATCTGCAATTGTGATTATAGGAGAAATAATAGATGTATCCCCTTCTCCTTTATAATAGTTACACGGGTCAGTAAATGTACTTTCGGTAAGAGCACAAATATCACGTGCCATACCTCTGTGACCAAGCGCGTCATGTGCACGATTCGGAAGAACTTTAATATCCAAAATATCATCCTCGCCTACGCGAGTTATCTCTTCTATCTCAAACGCATTAAAGGTAACAAGCTCCTCGAGAGCCTTTGTTTCTGGAAGCTGTTCTTTACTATAGGTTTGTAGCCAATTTTTAGAAAATTTCATATATTCTTATTGTAAATAATCTTGTAATTTTTTAACAAGATAGGTCTTAATTTCATCTGGAATACTTACTTTACCGTTATCATCTAACGAAGCACTAAGATAATGCTCCCCGAAATTTGGATCATAAAACTCTTGACCAAGCACTGTCACTTTATTTTTATATCGAGGACGAAAATGATAATGAACTTGTGGTATCTCATTATCTCTATATGCATTATTCATCAGACATGAATAATTGAACATAGTTGCCCCAATCTTTTCCAGAAAAAAAGATTCTAGTTTTTTTATAAGTATAAAAAAATCTAATTGCTCTTCTTCTGTGAGGTCTGGTAAGTGCTGACGAGGTTCTTTTGTCTTAATAATCAAATACCCAAGATATCTCTGGTCATCAGACAATACTATTTTCCAATGATTTGTTTCAAAAAAATATCCACTCATATATTAAAATTGACTCACAAGCCTAAGATCCCCGTTATAGAGCATGCGAATATCATCTATCCCAGTCTTTAACATAATAAGGCGGTCGAGCCCACCACCGAATGCGAAGCCTTGATAGATTTCTGGATCAAGCCCAACATTACGAAGTACCTGTGGATGCACCATACCAGCCCCCATGACTTCTATCCAACCGGAAGCAGAACACACTGAACAGTTCACTCCCATCACCTCCCTTTTCCCTTCACACTTAAAACATTGCATATCCACTTCTACTGATGGTTCAGTAAAAGGGAAAAAGGAAGAACGAAAACGTAGAGGAATTTCTTTTTCCAAGAATTTTGTGAAGTAATACTCGAGCACTCCTTTAAGGTTCGCAAGGGTAATATCTTTCCCAATCATGAGACCTTCTACTTGATAAAACTGAGCTTCATGACGAGCGTCTGTTGCTTCATTACGAAATACCTTCCCTGGGACAACAACAGCTAAAGGAAATTCTTTTCCTTCTCGTAACCATCGCTCCATAGTACGTACCTGAACACCAGAAGTATGTGTACGGAGAACGTGACCCAATGAGCCGTACTTAAGAAGTGCAGCCTTTTCTGCTTCTGTGTTTTCTTTGAGTGAAAGCGTACTTTCTTTGATCCAAAACGTATCCTGCATATCACGCGATGGATGATCTCGTGGCACATTAAGCGCGTCGAAGTTATACCACTCACTCTCAAGTTCAGGCCCATCAACCACATCAAAACCAATCTCCATAAAAATCTGCGCAACTTTATCAACAGCT
>JAYUCW010000052.1:0-1895 GCA_043740125.1 Minisyncoccota bacterium | reverse complement strand
GACTAGTATCGTGCTAGGTATGGTTTTTGATATCTACGATATCGGACAAAAAGTACACAAATTCCTACTAAATAACACTAATTTCTATAATGCTATCATTCACTCAAGTGAAGATGAGAATGAAGATGAGACAGATTGAAAGAAAATTTTGCTACCGTTAGTATAACTAATAGGGCCCTAAAAAACCCATACACCTAATATGAACAAAAAGTATTTTATTCCAGCAGCACTCATTGCTGGGACAGCTAGTATGATTGGGCTTCAGGCATTTGCCCAAAGTACGACAGCCCCTTCATCTGCTTCTCAAACACAAACAGTTTCTCAAGACCAAACCTCTTCAAATACAAACGATAAAGACCTAGAAACTAATGATGACACTGCATCTACAAAAGATTCTGACACAGATCAGGAAATTAATGACGATGACGGTGATGCACCTGATCAGATTCATTCTGGCGATAAGGCCCAGGTTGATAATCACTCAGACGGAGAAGCTAACGACGAGTAATCTTAGAAACATATACTAGCTCTAGCTAGTATATGTTTTGTTATACGTACACATATGCAAGACTCACTCGGAAGAAAATTACTTAACAAAGTTCCAGAGATTACATTATATTTCTGGATCATTAAAGTACTTGGTACAACTGTCGGCGAAACTTTTGCTGATTTTCTTAATATCAATCTTAATCTCGGGCTTACAGGAACATCTGTTGTTATGGGGGCACTCTTTTTAGTAGCACTGGTATTCCAACTCCATTCAAAAAAATATATCCCCTCTCTGTATTGGCTTACAGTGGTTTTAATAAGTGTTTTTGGGACACTCGTAACAGACAATCTTACTGATGCTCTTGGAATCCCCCTACAGGTGAGCACACTCATTTTCTCCGCACTCTTAGCAGGAACATTTGCTGTTTGGTATGCAAACGAGAAGACTCTCTCAATCCATAGTATTTTTACAAGAAAACGAGAGATCTTTTATTGGCTTGCTATTTTATTTACTTTTGCACTTGGCACTGCTTCTGGTGACCTCATGGCCGAAGGATTGGGACTTGGATACTCGCTTACTGGAGTCATCATAGCTGTTGTTATTGGGGTACTCGCAGTAGCATGGAGAATGGGACTTGATTCTATCCTTGCGTTTTGGCTTATCTATATACTCACACGCCCTCTCGGTGCATCACTCGGAGACTTTCTTTCACAAACGAGAGACCATGGTGGACTTGGGCTTGGACCGACAATTACAAGCTTCATCTTCCTTTTTCTTATTTCAGCACTCGTAATATTCCTAACGTTTACCAAAAAAGATATCACTACTGAAGAGACTGTAAGAAAAAATGAAAAAGAAGGTTCATCAAAACACCCTGTTGCGCAGATGGTCATCACCCTTCTTATACTTATGAGTCTGGCTGGAGTTGGATATTACACTCGCCAATCAGCTCTACAAAAAAATACTTCACCAACTGTCTCATCGACTTTAGGTAGTACGGCACCTCTTGGAGATCTTTCAAACTTCAAAGTAATAGGGCAGGATACACTTAATCTCGTAAATCAAAATGACGTGACTAGAGCGAATAAGCGCGTAAATGACCTCGAATATGAATGGGATAATGCACAGTCTCGGCTTAAGTCTATGAACGGATCTTCATGGAGAACTATTGATGGGAAAATTGACAAGGTATTGCGCGAACTTCGGTCCACTTCTCCTAACCAGCAAACCACAAAAGTTGCATTACAGGATCTTATTGATACCCTCAACAAGGTTTCTCCTCAATAATCATTTAGAAGTATTTATATTTTTTAGATCGCGGAATTAAAAATGAACAGACACGGCTGGCTTTCTTGTGCGGTGAAAGCTCCTATAGCTCATGTGAATATAATCCACCAGAAAAAAA
>JAYUCW010000051.1:0-1898 GCA_043740125.1 Minisyncoccota bacterium | reverse complement strand
AAATCATATTCAATGACTGCGGCAGTCGTGTACTAATATCTAAAGAAGCAGACGGCAGTACTAAACTAAGCATTTCTTGGGGCTTTCGATCATGCTCTATAATAGCTAAGTAAATGAGTACATTACCTACTACTCTACCTCCTGCACTTACTAAAAGATTTTTAGATGGTAAAGAAATACGTGTATTCTCCGATCCATCACTTCAAACTAGCATTGATAGAGTATTAGCTACATTACCAGATGATGCTACGGGAGCAGTAGTAGCTCATGGTGATCTATCTGGTGCATCTTTGAGTATATTAGGAAGAGTAGGAGATCACTGGACAGTAGTCGCATCAGGATATCGTAGCTGGGCAGGAGAATTAAAAGCAGAAGCCGATATAAGATATGCTTGGTAGATAATAGATAATGGCTACAGAAGCACCTCCTAATCCGCAAGATATGTTAGAAGCATTTGCTAAGATGGGTCTAATTGACCCTAATCGGCAAGAAGAGTCTACTCAAGAAGAAGAAATAGTACCAGAAGAAATAGTACCAGAAGAAGAGACCCAACAAGCAGGCCAAGTACCAGAAGAACATCAGAAAGCATTCAAAGATATGCTTTCTAAGATTAGAGTATCTGAGAGAGACATTAGATTCAGACAAGTCAAGTCTATTAAGAGAAATGAGTTATTCTGGTTAGGTCAATTCAATATCTTCTGGAATGATGGCGTAGGTGACTGGCAATCTATTCAGGAAGGTGTAAAAGCAATATCTACTGATGAGATGAATATTGATCCTAGCTTATATGATAAGGCTAAAGTCAATATCTATCGAGCATTCGGTGAATCAGTAATAGGTGCCGTCGCTAACGGGGTACCTCATATTAGATATTCTCCTTTTAACCCTAACCGTGCTGAAGATATTAGAACTAGTGAAGCCTATAGTACAATAGGTACCAAAATAGAAGAAGAGAATGATGCAGAGTCATTAGTCCGCCGAGGTATGACTCTACTCTGGAATCAAGGCTTCATTGCATGCTATAACTTCTCTCATTTCGATAAGAGATATGGTACTACTACTCAGCCAGTACATGGCATGCAGGATTATACTTCTAGTACATCTACCTGCCCTACTTGCGGAGAAGTATTATCAGATGAAGTAGAGCAAGCTGATTTAACTTCTCAAACATCTACTGACCAAGAAATCTTACAAAGAGCATTAGAAGGAGAAGAAAGTACAGAATGTCCTAACTGCGGTCCTGTATCTCCCATGACTAGTACTGAAAACTTCCAAGCTCCTGCGATTAAAGGAGAGCAAGAAGTAGAGAAGTGTAGGCAGATACTAGAATTCTATGGTCCTCTAAATGTACAAATACCTTACTATGCTCGCTTACCAAAAGATATAGGCTGGGTAATCTTAAATGTAGAATCTCATTATGCTCAAATGAGAGAACTCTACGAAGGAGTAATTTGTAATGATGGGCAACCATTAAGTCAAAAGATTAGCCCGGGGCCAGGTAGTATAGTAGATGATACTTATGAGCGGTGGGCGAGAACTAATTATGACTACTTCTCTACCCAAACTCAACTAGTTACAGTACAAAGAGTCTGGTTCAAGCCTTGGATGTTTCATTCATTACAAGATGATGAACTAATAGCTGAACTAAAAGAGACATATCCTAAAGGAGTCTACGTAGTATTTATCAATGAAATCTTTGCTGAAGCCTACCCTGAAGATTTAGAAGAGCATTGGACTTTTACTACTAATCCTTTAGAAGAAAGAGTATGTGCTAGTCCTTTTGGTAAGTCACTCATACCAGTACAAGAGATGATTAATGAGCTAATCTTCTTAACGATGCAAACTATTCAGTATGGTGTACCTGTTACCTTCTATGACGCAATGAAGCTAGATGGAGA
>JAYUCW010000050.1:0-1915 GCA_043740125.1 Minisyncoccota bacterium | reverse complement strand
ACATACTGACGTACTTACAGGAGAAAGGCACCTACTTGGTGTCTTTCTCTGTTAGAACGGGGGTTTAGTTGGGTGTCATTGAGAGGTAGACAACTCTGGTCTTTGTCAAAATTGGGTTTTTTGGTATAATCAGAACTATTATACAACCATCAAGTAACTTTATTTATCCATATGCAACCAACATCACATCCAAAAAAAGAACGAACCTTTGTAATCCTTAAGCCTGACACCATTCAGCGTGGACTTGTTGGTGAAATTATCCAGCGTTTTGAGCGTATTGGTCTTAAGATTGTTGGGATGAAAATGCATATGGCAGATGAAGCTAAACTCTGGGAGCACTACAATAAGGACGATGCATGGTTCTTGAAGAAGGGACTTAAGATAGTAGAGAACAGAAAAGGTCTCGGGCTTCCTGTAGACAAGGAGCCGATCGAGTATGGACGTGACATCATTGGTGTGGTGGTGAAGTACATGCGTGCTGGTCCTGTAGTATCTCTTGTGCTTGAAGGGAATCAGGCGGCAAATGTGGTAAAGCGTATCGTTGGAGGAACTGAGCCAACAACCGCAGACTCTGGAACTATTCGTGGAGACTTCGCAATCGATTCATACTATCTCTGTGATGTGGACGGAAGTCGTGGACTTCGTAACCTTGTACACTGTACAGATTTGGCTGACGGTGACGGTGCTGCAGAACGTGAGATTGGTATTTGGTTTACCGAAGAAGAAATGGTAAGTTATCGTCTCATCGCTGAAGCGATGCTGTATGATGTGAACTTGGACGGAATATTAGAATAGGTATTAGCCATTAGTCACTAGGGTTTAGGTGATGTAAAAACAAAAACAAAATATAAAATTGGCCCTTTTGGGTCGCTTTTGCATTCTGATCTTTACCTTTGAGACGTACAAAGCCTTGTACGTAATAATATTTTACAACATTAAAATATCATTAAAGTTATCCACATAATCCACCGTAATTTCTCTGTACAAAGCTTGCTCTCTTTTTGTACTGTCTCTATAATGATTATAGGTGCTTCGACATCTATCTGCTTAAGAACATTAAAGGATCGAGACATTCTATGTCGCCTGAGGGCTCATACTTCTCTTTCCATCTTATCTCATAAGCTAAGATAGATGTTCAGGGGGCACCTTCACTATAGAAAAGACCTAAGGTACGTAATGTATACTTGGGTCTTTTCTTATTTTTAAGCGTAAAAATAATGTCGAAATTAGCAAATTTTGACATAGATAATTAGCCTACTTCAATATTCATATTTTTTTGTATTCTATAAAAAGTTTACTTCCAACGTAACCAATATACAGTGACACCAAGACCATATCTTTGCATTTCGTCCACCAGTACAATCAAAAACTCCTTGTTTTTTAGTATTTCTAATAACTAAAAACTAATAACTAAAAACTGCCCGACTTATCCCCATAATCCACCGAAATTTCTCTTGCCAAAACTTGTAGGTACGTGGGGATTTGCCTATACTATCTATAGGTGCTTGTAATGATGTGACTGTTTTCCTTCGAAGGGTGTGGGCTGTGAGATCGATGCATAGTCGTTCAGTGACGCAAGTCTCGCTTATCTCCCACATACAGAAAATCATTCTAAGCACCTCCATTATAGAAAGAACCCTAGCGGGTGCCGCTTGGGTTTTTTCTTTTCGATTTTTAAGCGTAAAAATCGCGTCGAAATTAACAAGTTTCGACGTAAATAGTTAGCCCACATCCATTGTGTATTTGTATTTCTACATACCCAAAACTTTTCCATGAGAAACAACTTGCCGGAGCCGGCGGGCGAGGCAGAAGAAACTTTGCTATATAGCTCCCAATAGGACCCAACATTGTAAACTACCCATACACCAAATAACTAAAACGGTGTTCAAACGTATGAATAGTAAAAAGTGTGTAT
>JAYUCW010000049.1:0-1931 GCA_043740125.1 Minisyncoccota bacterium | reverse complement strand
ATAAAAATAATAAGAGTTACATCCATATACTACATATCGAACTTCTTCATAATCTCAGCGTTCACTTCATCAGCTGGGCGACCATAGGTTATATAGCTTAGTTCTTTAAGTGGAGCGATACGTGTGTGGTCGCCTTTTGGAGCAGGTCCAACCGCTATATCAAAAGGCTTTTTTGGTGTACCGTTGGCAAGCATACTGACGTAGGCATGATAATTATCAATTTTCATAATATCCTCAGCTTTAAACGTTGGAGCAAACTTGCTCTCAAGATATTTCGCATCATCTGCTGAGATTCTATAAATTGCCATTGATCCAACGTTACCAAATACTGCCCCTTTAATCTCCTCAGTCAATTGAGAAATATACTGATGAGCAATGTTAAGTGAAAGTCTGTACTTACGAGCTTCTGATAAAATACTTGCAATAGCTGGGGTCGTGACGTTTTGGAATTCATCGATATAGAGATAAAAGTCAGGTCGCTTGGAAACATCCGGCTGATCTACTCGAGAAAGTGCAGCCTGAGAAAACTTGCCCACAATAATAAGACCAAGGAGGTTAGCGTTAATATCTCCTAAACGTCCTTTTGCTAAGTTAACCAAAAAAATCTTCTTGGAGTCCATAATCTCACGGAAATTAAAGGCACTTGTTTCTTGAGAGATAATAGGGCGCATGACATCATTTGACATAAAGATGTCAAACTTACTATTAACATACTGCACCCAATTCTGAAGCCCTTGTTCCCCTGTTGTCTTTTCAGCGTTCGCCCAGAATTGATTTAAGAGTGGATTCTTACTCTTTGAGAGTTTATAATCACGATATTCTTTGTCAGAAAAAACACGAGAGATATCAAGGAGTGTATTACCTGATTCTGGATGTTCCATCACAAGTAATGTTGCATTACGAAAGTACTGCTCGAACCCTGGACCACCAGAAGCCTTCATATCAAATAACTGATTAAAAATATTAAGAAGCTCGTTAACCACAAATGTCTTTGTCTCTGGTTTATTCCTGTCATACTCAAGCATGTTAAGCCCCATCGGACGCGGTGCATATGCCGGATCAAAGTACACAACGTCCTTTGCACGTTCCGGAGGGATATTCGCCAAGATATCATCAATATCACTTCCATGAGGATCGATAAAACAACATCCTTCACCATTAATAATATCTTGCACAATCATATTCTTAAGAATTGTTGTCTTTCCAGTTCCTGTTTGTCCAATCACGTACATGTGACGCACTCGATCTTCTTTTCCAAAATGAATTGGAGTTTCAACTCCACGGAATTTATTTACTCCTAAGATGACTCCCTCTGTTGGAAGATCTGTTGGTGCTGGAGCCTGAGTATACCCTTGCTCTTTGACATTATTAACGTCTTTTGTCTGCATTGGAAAGTGAAAAACTGATGCGAGTTCACTTAGGTTAAGTGGGTAACTCTCGTCGTCACTCCAAAGTCTGTATGAATAGCGATGAAGAAGAGCTTTTTGTTTCCTTCCTTCTACTTCTTCCCATTTGATACTATTCCCGTTCACTTCAGTAAATTGAGCAAAAGATGCTTCGAGCTCCCCTCTCATCGCTTGAGCACGAGCCAGACTTCCAGCAGAAGAAATAATGCGCACATTGGTCTCGATTATTGTTTTTGATAATTTCCCTTGAACTAATTTTGTTGCGTCTTCATTAACATGTGTCTTTGCTTTTTCTTTTTCCTTTTCAAGTTCTTCTTTGGTTTTTGATTCGAACATTGACCCTAAGATGTGAAATGATTCTTTAAGGAGACTTTGCTTATCGATAACACGCTTCAGTGTCTCTCCTTTTCGCAAGTCTTCTAACATTTCACCATACCTCTTTGCGAAAACATCTCCCGCAGGACGAATCAGAATCTGAAGCGACAACCCCTCATCATCTTTTGCAACTTTAGTAAATGATGCAAG
>JAYUCW010000048.1:0-2002 GCA_043740125.1 Minisyncoccota bacterium | reverse complement strand
TGACTCTGGTCTGACGTAGTTATTAGACATAGCACCAAGAGTAAGATTGATAGCAGCAAGTAAATAATTATTACGATGCATTAGTCCTACTAACTCTAACAGAAGAGTAGTATTAGTATCTACATCAGCAAGGTGTCCTTCTTCTAAGCTACCTTCGCCCGGTTGTAAATCTAAGCTCATGATATCTCTACCACACTAAGAGTAAAATGACCGATTCCTCTAAAAGACCAAACATTTACTTGATCTAGGCTTCTAAGAGTTAATCCTTGAGTACCACTTAGTACTGAGTTACCAAAAGAAGATCCTATAGATATTCCACGAAGTTTGAAATTATAATAGAGGTAGATATCAGATCCACCAGATACTTTGATACTTACTCCTATATAGTCATCAGCGGTTCCTGTATTACATATATTTATACTTCCTAGTACTGCTGAATAAGAAGAAGTAACAGTATAGAGATTAAGTAAAGTAGTCCCCGCAGCGGGTGCTAATTGTTTAACTGACCTAATAGTATCAGTCATGCGCCCATCACTAAGAATAACCTAGACCAATCAGGTACATTGGAAGTAGGTCCAGGTAAGGGAGTTATATTTGATATTAGTACTGCATTATCGGTATTAATGACATTCTGAGACTCTAGCAAGAATAGAATCTCACGAAAGGTATTATACAATTCAGGAGAATAAGGCTTATGTCCATCACGAGGAAAATCAGCAGTTAACTTAGCGAATCTAGTAGTTAGTAGTTTCATACAGTTAATTGATCTTCTGCCGTAACATTACCTGAGAAGATCATATGCCTTACTTCTAGAAGATGACCAGACCAAGTAAATTGTGCTCTTGGGTAGTAGCCGCTGAAGTTAATAATAGCTTTGATAATTTCAGGACTAGGACTGGCAGAATCAGGAGTAAGTGAAGGAATAGGAATACCAGTAGCTGAAAGTGAGTCATCTCCTATAGTAAGAGTAACTTTGAATTCGGTCTGAAAAGTAGCCTTACCTCGTATTCTTAACTGAGCTATTTGATACTTATTTAGAAGATTATCGAATTTAATCTCAGAAGTAATTACTTCACAGTTAGAGATTCTGCTACCATTATCAGTAAGATTAGCATAATCACCGACTTCAGTACCAATGACCATCTTACGAATAATACCATCACCAGATACAAAGTGAATAGTAGTATTATCCTTAAGAGTGAAGAATTTAGTACTATCTACAGGATGCCATTCTGCCCATCTGATGTTTTGCCAGTCTAATCCACGTGAGTAGTCTGCTACTAAGAAATACTTAGGAAAAGTATCTACATTAGTGTTATCTACTGCTATTAAGAATAATTGAGCTTGAGGAATATCTATTATTTGAGTTAGAGGATAAGCAGTATCTTCACTAATCTTCTGCCATCTTCTAGCTATCTTCCAAGTTAGTGGTCTAGCTGAATACTGACCTTGAAAATTATAGACACCTGATTTACCTGCTACTATAGTCTTACCTGACTTACTACTACCAGTAGTATCTAGCGATTTAGTTACTCCAAAGACAGTACTACCTATAGTATAATCTACAGCCGCTACTTGCCAAGTATTAGGCTCATCTCCGTTATCTCGTGTAACATAAGTCTTATTAGTCTTGCAGATAACTAAGAGACCATCCTGCTCAAAGCAATTCTTTACTCCATCTTCTCCGTCATCTTTGAATACTTCTAGAAAACCGCTTATTGATGAGAAAGTCTCTGGCTTACCTGGCTCACTTATTCTTAGTACAGAAGGACCAAGCGCTTGAGGGAATCCAGGGTATGGTTCACCATATGTTACCAGGCGATTAGAATACCAAGTTAATCCTACTCCTGGGAAGGGGAAGGATAAGATATCATAGAGGTAGTCAGCGGAGTCTACTAAGGACTCATCAGTAAAGTTAAAAGTAGCAGTAGTAGTTACGTTATCATCTAATTGAGTACCAGTATCTATGAAGAATAACTCATAATCAGTAGGATCTCCGCTG
>JAYUCW010000047.1:0-12052 GCA_043740125.1 Minisyncoccota bacterium | reverse complement strand
GATATGTACCCCGTAAAGTAGACACGACCAGCTATTTACTTAAAAGATGATTCCTGTATTCCACAGGGGTCATCTTTTTTAAATTCCACTGTTGTCTTTCGTTGTTATAGTATTTCATGTACTCTCCGATTCTCAAACTGAGCTCTTCGAATGTCTTACAGTCCTCGTAGTCTATATCGTCCTTAAAATGTCCAAAGAAAGATTCTATGGGTGCATTATCAATACAATTACCTTTTCTAGACATTGATTGAACCATGCCTAGATTCTTAACACCAGAGATGAATTGAGGATTAGTGTAATGATTGCCTTGATCGGAATGAATCATGACATTTTCTAATGATGGAATACTTGCGTTCTTCCTCAGTCCTTCTAATGTTCTAAGTACAATATCCATATGTAGATGTGGAGACACATACCAACTTACAACTTCTCTACTTGCAATGTCTTTAACTACGGATAGGTAGGCAAACCTATTTTTAAAAGGAATGTAGGTAATGTCTGTACTGAATGTTGTACGAGGTATATATTGTTTGAACTCTCTGTCTAACAGGTTATCAAACGTACGATGTTCTTGGGACTTCTTCATAATTGCTTTATATGGATTTACTCTGCGGATCTTGGTAATTAATCCGTACTTTCTTTTAATCCTTTGTATCTTTTTATGATTCATTTGTATACCTTTTTCAGACTGAAGTCTCATCTGTATTGTTCTCCATCCATACTTACCTTTACCTCTATCAAATATCTCTTTGATGAGCATGTAATCATCATGATCTCTATCATTACTTACAGTGTTCCACTTGTAATATCCACTACGAGATACACTGGCTATGATTGAGAGCATCGTAACATCTCCTTTGATTTTAGATATCAACTGAAACTTCTGCTTTGGCACAAGTTTTACTCCTTTTTCTTTTGTGCTCGGAGTTTGACTAAAAAATCGTTCTCGGCTTTTAGATATGCTACTTGTAGTTCTAGGTATTTAATCTTCTCTTTTTCATCTTTGAATGTTATCTTCTTTGATCTACCTCCACCTTTACTATGTTTACCTCTATTTTCTTCCATTAATCCTTGTTCTCCACGTTCTCTATATATTTTGTTCCACCTTGAAAGACAATGACCTGGGTTCTTTTTGCTTGTGGTGCTTACATTAATCTTGTACTGCTTAAATATCTCTTGTGGTGTTAACCCTTCCTCATATTGTTTAACCGCTTGTATCTTAAATTCTTTACTATATTTTACTTGTTTACCCATATGTATTGTGTTCTTAATTATATAGTAATTGAAAAACAAAAAGTGGACACTGGTCGTGTCCACTTTTTGGGGTACATATCATCATTGCCTCTTTTGTTATATCTTCAACTAAAGAAAAATCATATGTCATGATATTTGTATCAAATGGAATTTCACCAAGAATTTTGTTCTGATATTTTTCTACAAATGAATTATAAAACTCATTCTTTGATGGTTTATTAATAACGGCGAAGCAAGGAATCATTGTTTTTCTACAGATGTCGTTAATCTGCTCAAAGACTTTCACGCTATTTCTATGTGGTTCTACTACTCCAATAACAGCATCAATTCCACTATAGAGTCCATAATTAATCATGTCAGCTCCAGCAACACTATCTACCACTACCCAGTTATCTTTTTCATCAAGTAACCCAAGATAGTATTTAAGAGGGCCAGAAAGACCATGGGCACATTTGTCACTAAAGAGCACGTCAGGACTACCAAGACCAATATTTACAAGAGATATCGTGTTTGAAACATTAGTACTGACTGATTGTGTATATGCATCAGATGGTGAAAGAGTAAAAGTTGGGAGCTTCCTGTCTGCTTCTGTAATGATTCTTGACCATTGCTTATCTTCTCCAAGACCTACCTTCTCCATGAAAGCTTTGTCTGTCTTATGCATAAGCGGAGTCTTCTCAGGGTCAAGACCTAAGTTAGAAGTGAGATCCATATTGTGGTCAGCATCAATAGCTAAGACCGTAGAACCCATATCTTCTAAGGTTTTAACTACGAGCCATGATATAGAGCTCTTGCCACTTCCTCCTTTTCCTACGAACGCGATTTTCATTATAGTGGGTATACTTGCAACTAAGTTGCGTATATAATACAACAGATCTTTATTTATTGCAATATAGTTGCGTTAGTAGTATACTAATGCAACTATGAAATCTAAAGATACTTTTACTTTTGAAGAGCTTCTTCACGAATACGGATATCGAATTACTCCAGCAAGAGTAGCTTTACTTATATTCCTAAGTCGCTCAAAGAAACCTCTTACGGCAGGAGATATACAAAAAGAAATGAATCATAAAATGGATAAAGTTACCCTCTATCGAGCACTAGAAGATTTTGCTACATCAAAGATTATTGCAAAAGTTAATCTACAAAGTACGGCAACGTATTATGAATTTCTTCATGAAAACCATCACCATCACCATATTGTCTGTGAGAAATGTGGAAAGATAGAGGACATTGAAAATTGTAATCAAACTAATCTTCAAAAAGAAGTTCTTAGTCACTCGAAGAGTTTTATCTCCATCAACTCCCACTCCCTTGAGTTCTTTGGTATTTGTAAAGCTTGTAATAAATAGGTATATACTTGAACCATGCATCTACAGAAAGCATTTCTAATTTCACTTTTCAGCTTAATACTTTTGCCGAATTTTTGCTATGCGGATGCAACACTTGTTCCTGATGTGGAAGTATTTGAAAAAGCTCGAGTGCTTGAAGTAACCAATCAGGCAACAACTACAATTCCTGGTACTGACACCCCGTCTCAAACACAAAGATTAAAAATAGAAATTCTTGATGGCATAGATACTGGAAAGACTGTTACCTTTCAAAATGATTATATACAGTTGTCTGTTGGTGACATCTTCTATGCTCGTCATCAAACGAATCACTTAGACAGTTCTGACTACTGGTCTGTGTCTGATCCTTACAGATTAAATATACTCTTCTGGCTTACTCTTATTTTCGTCGCTCTTATATTTATTTTCGGCGGTATTCAAGGAGTTCGAGGCTTAGCTAGTCTTATTGGTAGCTTCGTTCTCATCTTCTACCTCCTCATCCCAGGAATCTACGGAGGATATAATGCGATAGTTGTAAGTATTGGAGTTGCGTCACTTATTATTATCATCGGATCATATATTACACACGGAGTTAACAGAACAACTACATCTGCTGTGCTTGGTATGATTATTACTGTCATCATTACCGGACTCGGTACATACTATGTTGTTCATGCTGCACACTTAAGTGGTTATAGTTCAGATGAAAGCATGTTCTTAAACCTTAATACGCGCGGAGCTATAGATATGGTTGGACTACTGTTTGGTGGAATTATGATCGGGTTACTTGGAGTACTTTACGACATAGCAATCGGACAAGCTATTGCAATTGAAGAACTATTTCGTGCAGGGAAACATTTAACACGATTAGAGGTATATAAACGTGGTATTCGTATCGGACGGGAACATATCGGAGCTCTCGTGAACACACTTGCTATTGCATATGTTGGAGCATCTCTCCCACTTCTTTTACTTTTACAGAATTCAACTACCGGAATCCTTTTTATTATAAACAATGAAATTTTCTCTACTGAAATTGTGCGTATCTTAATCGGCAGTATTGGTCTTATTCTTGGAGTCCCAATCACTACACTCATTGCTTCGTACATGCTTCATGGAAAAATCTTAGAAGAAAAAAGTTCTCATGTTGGCCACACACATTAAATATGTACTCATAACCTCTTATTTTTTATTTTGAGTGATATACTTTCTTCATGTCCCGCCTACAACTTATCCTCGTTGTCATTAGTGTCCTTCTTGGTACTACTTTTGGAGGAACTCTCTATTACAATAAACATAAAGTACTTCCTACTCCTCTATGCCCGCTGGATGTCATGGCATGCCCTGATGGCAGTACTATTCCTCGTAACGGTCCTAACTGTGAGTTCGGTGTCTGTGCGCAAGAGCGTCCGAGTTACATGGAGCCTATCGCCACTTCTTCTTTAGAGAAAGCAACGACAACTACGTTGATAAATAATACTCCACAAAAACCAATTATAAAGACTGGTGTCGTCAAAAAAGTAACAATAGCTATTTCTTCGGTTGTCACTCAGTTCACCAACATTCTTAATGATAGTATAAAAAGTACAACACCTGCTCAGCCACAAACAAACTCTACCAATAGCCAAAACAAGCAAGCTCCGACATCAGAAAAAAATGCCACCTTTAATGAGACACGATTCTCTATAAAAAATGGATCAATTATTGATGAAAATGGAAAAGTTATTTACACCTTCCCACCAAGTTCTACAAATGTCGCTGGTTGGACAACGCATATTGTTAACGTTGTTCCTACCAACTCTATAGCTGCAGTTATTAATAGTATTCCAATTATTGGACAACCGGGGCAATTCTATATTAGTGAGAACTCTCTTGGTAACATCGAAAACTGTGAATTCTCCAACAAAGTTTATATTCTCGACACAAAGACCGGTGCAAAAGTTCTCATGTATGAAGAAAACAACACAACCATTGGTGCAAACATTGCAAGATCATGTACAAGCGAACTCTTCCTTCTCGCAACTGAAGGTGAGAAACTAATTCTTAAGTCTCACACTGTAGGTACTGGCTCAACCTGTGAGAGTACCTGGAGTGAGCCTGAACAAACATGGTATTTGGATGTTACCAAACTTGAAAATGGCCTACGCCGTTATATTATATCTCCTACACTTTACTATAAAGCTGAAGCTGAAGAAAAAGCATGCAGAACAAAATACGAAGCAACTTCCACTCCAGTTGATACACTAGGAGGATAGTAAGTAGGGTTATAAGTTTCTTTCAAAAGTTGAAAATAACTACCCTGTTCGTCATTCTCGCGAAGGCAGGCGAGTCAGCAGACTCGGATCTTGGATCACACCAGTGTCTACGAACCTAGACCCTCGCCTTCGCGAGGGTGACACTAACACTAGTTTTTTAAACAGATAGTACAATCCTCTCAAGTTCCAGCATAAGATCCTTTTCTCCACGATGTGCCAAAATACTTGACCGCACAATTTCTCCACCAAATTTCTCACACTCGTCCTTGGTAAATAAACTTCGTTTCCCTTCACACACCCTACTCCATTCAGATTGAAACTTCCACCATAATGCACCTTGTATGGCCTCAGCACTTCCATTTTTTTTAAGCTCTACAAAATCTATCCATGCCTGTTTCTTGTTACGTAGAATAAAGGAATCGCAAAAATTAAATACACTCACGTCTTTACGTTTCTCTTCCCTAGCATCTACAACTTTTTGAGATACTTTACTCAGCTTATTAAAAAGATGCACATCAGCAAATGGCTCATCAATAATAAAAATAGTAGAAGATACATTCATATCATTAAGGAGTCGAATCATTTCTTCTTTTGAAGATGCAACTTCCCCCAACTGAACACACCAGACGATACTAACTTCTCCAAACAGACTCACTCCATCAATAAGCGCTTCCAAACTTCCAACTTGTTCACTGTAGATATGGTGAGTTGCTGCCCCAAGAGCAGAAAATTCTTTGAGTCCTTTTTCTCGTTGCTCTTTATGTGTCCCCACAATAGAATAAATCATAGTTACAATGTTATATAACCTCAAGATTTTTCCCAAGGCTCTTAGATACCACAAGTGGAATATCTGAGAGACCTCGCTTCTTTAAGACATTCTCCAAAATCTTCGCAAGATCACTCGCAACTTCCTCCCCCT
The DNA here is from genome assembly GCA_043740125.1 of Minisyncoccota bacterium. Taxonomy (GTDB): domain Bacteria; phylum Patescibacteriota; class Minisyncoccia; order Phycocordibacterales; family UBA5272; genus UBA11704. The sequence goes on along the minus strand of JAYUCW010000047.1, from coordinate 6,293 downwards.
TATCTTCATCAATTTCAAAAATAAGTTCATCATGAATCTGAAGTAAAAGATCAGCTTTTCCTAGTAAACTATTTTCTTTAAAATAGTTACTCGCATCTATCATCGCAAGCTTCACAATATCCGCACTCGTTCCTTGTATCGGTGCGTTCATCGCCATTCTCTCCCCTTGAGCACGCAGAAATGGCAATGGACTCTTTAAAAGTGGAACATGTGTGCGACGACCAAGGAGTGTTGTTGTATAGCCAAGCTTCCATGCATCAGCTTTTACTTCTTCCAAATACTCCATCAATCTTACAAAGGTCGCTTTATACTGATCAAAAAAATCCTGTGCTTCTTTTCGTCCCACTCCCATTCCTTCTTTAAGAGCAGTCACTCCCATACCGTACAAAATCCCAAAATTAATTGCTTTTGCTTTTCGTCTCATATCACTTGTCACATCTTTTTCAGATACTCCAAAGACGCGCGCCGCAGTTCCTGTGTGCACATCAATTCCTTTGGTAAAAATCTCCACCAAGTTAGCATCTCCAGATAAAATCGCTGCGGCACGAAGATCAATCTGTGCGTAATCACACGAAAGTAAAACCTTACCAGGACTTGCAATAAAGGCTCCACGAACCTTCTGCCCAAGCTCACTTTTCACAGGGAGGTTTTGAAGGTTCGGATCTTCACATGCGAAGCGCCCAGTCCCTGCACCTGTTTGAATATAGTGTGCGTGAATCTTTCCATCTTCTTTTACAAACGTAGGAAGAAGATCAACATATGTTGAGAGGAGTTTTGTAAGTTCACGATATTCCAAAATAAGAGGTACGATCTCATGTTCATCATGTATCTTCTCAAGTTCAGTTACATTCGTACTCTTCTGTCCTGTTTTTGTTTTTTTTATTTTACTACCTAACCCCATCTTCTCGTAGAGTACATCCCCCAACTGTTTTGGAGACGCAATGTTAAATTCCACTCCAGCAAGTCCGTGTATCTTTGTCTCAAGAACTTTCACTTGCCCATGGAGATCTTTACTCATTGTACCTAACTTCTCCACATCAAGCGTGACGCCGACTTTTTGCATCTCTTCCAAAATCGTGATGATTGGTTTTTCTACTGTTGTAAAAAGTTCCATCAAGTTTTCTTTAATCAACATATCACGTAATACTTCTTTTACTTTTTCAACTTCGGTTACCTGTGCAGTATTTTGAATATCAATGAAATGCGCGTTTGTCATTTCACTATGAAGGAGATTCACCATCACACGCATTTCTTCTAAGTCATGGAACGCAACTGAAACTTCTTCCTGTTTAGTTTTTTCTCCACCTTTTATAATATGAAGTCTGTTACGAAGAGATCTGAATTCATACAAATCACACATCTCTTGATACTTCTCTACACTCAGCATGTCCTTCCACATTTTTTCCGGCTCGACATATACTGATGCCGCATCACGTCTAATAGTGGCAAGCGTTTTTGAGAAAAGCGCATCTTCCTCCCCTTCTTCTAAGAGCTTCACAATACGCTCCTTAAACCCAGCGTCAAGGAGTGTCTGCCTATCTTTCTTAAGTACCTCATACATCTCTTCTATCGTCCCATACCGCTTGATAAGTTCTGTTGCTGTCTTATCACCTATTCCTTTGATACCAATAATATTATCTGAGGTGTCCCCTGAGAGACCTTTATAATCAGGGATATGAACTGGCGCGAACCCGAAGCGATCAATGATTGATTGTGAATTAAAAAGCGCTGCCTCATTTGCTTTCTTTAAAGTATAGACTGTGACAATGTTGTCGTCGATAAGCTGAAATGTATCCATATCTCCACTTGCAATAATCACACGAGTGTCTGCCTGCTTTTTAAGTTGTTCAGCAATAGTCCCCAAAAGATCATCCGCCTCAAACCCTTCTTCTTTATAAATCGGAATACAAAGTGCATCACAGAGCGCGTAAGCTTCTTGTATTTGTGTGATGAGTGCATCGTCAGTCTTAGATCTCCCTGCTTTGTAGCCATCATAACTAATATGACGAAATGTTGGCTTAGGTAAGTCAAAACATGCCGCTATGTAGTCTGGTTTTATATCTTCATAAATACGCAGTACCATAGTGATGAACCCATAGAGTGCTCCTGTTGGTTTACCCTCTCGTGTGGCGAAGCCTTGCATCGCGTGATACCCGCGATGAAGTATCGCGTGAGCGTCGAGCAATACTACTGTTTTTAATTTACTTTTTATCATGTTCGGAAATATGTTTCGAGATGGCTAGCGTGTGGCTTTTCTTCTTGAGATATTGTTGTGTGAGGACTGTTGTTAGTGTAATTAATCATCACTTCACGAGTATCATCGTCAATAACAGAGAATGAAATAGTCATGTCTTCATTGATGGTTCCTGCCATTTTTGACGGCCATTCGATAACAATGAGGGTATGTGGGTCCGTAAGGTCTTGATGTAACTTAAGAACCTTAACTTCATCTCCTGACTCAAAACGGTAAGCGTCAATGTGAATTAATTTTTTAAAAAAATCGTGTGTCCCTCTATACTCTTTTTTAAGAATAAATGTTGGGCTATGAACATCATCTTTTGTGATACCTAAAACCTCTGCAAGAGCTTTTGTAAAAGTTGTTTTCCCTGCACCTAAGTCACCTTCAAGAAAAAGTACTTTGGCAGTCCTTGAATATGAAGAAGCAAGTGTATCTGCTACATTTTTAGCAATAGAAGGAAGATCTGACTCTGTAACCATGAAAGGCTCTTTCATGGGTCAATAATAGCACATAAACAGACTGTAGACTTTAGCTTGTAGACTGTAGCTCAATGCGAAAAGAGCAGCCCTTTTGGCTGCTCTTTTCTAGCAACTACACTTTCTTTTGGCTCACATAAGGCATTAACTTTATGAGCGTCTAGTGTTTAGTGTGTCCTGTATCATCTTTGTATGATACATAGACACTTCTCCCTAGAATAAAGAGTATGAAGATGATAGCTAGGAGTGCGAGCCATTCAATCAGACTGTTTGGCATGAAGCCTCGTGCCTGAGAAGATGACATTCCAATCACTTTCTTTGCCCCAGTATCTTGGTTAGCGATAATTGTATTTGGCATAATTGAGCCAACGACATATGCACTTAATTCGTCTTGTGTCTGTGTCCCAGGGACGGTATACATTCCGTACACATTCGTGACAATTGTCTTCCCAATTGGAGCGTCATTTTGTACGTTTCCAGTTATCATGATGATACCTTCTGTGTATGGGTCGATTGTGTCTTGATTAAAGGTAAGAGTTCGTGTTGTTACGTCGTAGTTACCAGCGGTTGCTCCTGCGAAAATAACTTCTTGAGGAAGAGTAACTTTGATAAGAAGACCTGAGACTTTTGTATCTGCAAGATTCTTGTAGGAGACCTTGTAGTGAACAACTTCTCCGCTTGTAAGCTTTCCATCAACTTTTTCAACCTGAAGTGAAATAAGTTTTTCTCCTTGAGTAAGTAGTGTTCTTACTGATGTGTTCTTCACAGAAACAGTTGAACCGTCAGAACAAGTAACAGAGGCTTTGACTGGTTTCTTTGTAACGGTTTTTGTCGTATGAGTTACAACAACAGGTTTTACATATCTTGTAACAACTGACCTTGTTGTGAACCCTACGATCTCACCTTTCACAAGACCATATTGGTTTTGCATCACTGCGCGGCAGAAGTATTTTGTAGAAGGTTTAAGAGATGCAAGAACGTTCGAGAATGGAGCAGTGTCTGAAGCGCCAATATTAGCAGTTGCGGTAGTTCGTCCAAGAGATGGAGTCTCGCCGTATTCGAACCATCCAGTTGATGGAGCGTTATTGGCAACTAGTCCTATTCCATTACAACGACCACTTGTGTTAGTGATTTGTGTCACTGGGGAAGTTACAACATTGTTGAACTTGATCACTTGTGGAGGTGTATAGACTGGGGTTGGAGGCACGTAACATGCTTGTGTAACTGGTATACTTGTTCCATTGGCACAATACTTGTACTGAGCAGGACAAACTGATCCTGTAGGAATTGTTGACCCATCCCAACATGTTTGGTGGTAGGTAATAGGAAGAATATTAGTGCGTACACATGAACCATTTGTCGGGTAACTTCCATCTGAACAAATAGTATTGGTAAATGTAGGGATTGTATTGTTTCTCACACAAGATCCATTTGTTGGTGCATTTCCATCAGAACAGATAGTATTAACGACTGTTTGAATAGTATTGTTTCTCACACATGAACCATTAACTGGGAAAAGTCCGTCTGAACAAACAGTGTTGTTGGTCGTTGTAATAGTAGTAACACGATTACATGAGCCATTCGTTGGACGACCTCCATCTGAACAGATAATAGAGTTTGTTCCCGAGATTGTTGTTATACGGTTACATGAGCCATTCGTTGGAGCGTAACCATCAGAACAAATTGTAGAATTTGTACCAGTGATTGTTGTTACTCGATTACAAGAACCGTTAACTGGATAACTTCCGTCTGAACAAACAGTTGTGTTCGTTCCAGAAATAGTTGTTACACGATTACAGGAACCGTTAATTGGGTAACTTCCATCTGAACAGATAGTGGAATTTGTACCAGTGATTGTTGTTATTGTTCCTGGAACGTATGAAGTTGTGTTATAGCCAGTATAGACTGGTGCAACATACGATCCTGAGTTATAGCCAGTGTATACAGGGGCTACATAAGATCCGGAGTTAGAACCAGTATAAACTGGTGCAACATAAGTACCAGAATTAGTACCAGAATATACAGACGGAACATACGAACCTGCTGGTGTGTAGGAAGTAGGATTAGTATAGTCATATGAAGACACTGTTGGTGAAGTATAGTTATATGAACTTACAGCTGGGGAAGTATAATTATATGCTGAGTTTGTTGGTGAAGTGTAGTTATATGAACTTACGGTTGGCGAAGTATAGTCATATGAACTTACCGCTGGGGAACTGTAATTATATGCTGAGTTTGTTGGTGAAGTATAGTCATAAGAAGACACTGCTGGTGAAGTATAATTATATGCTGAGTTTGTTGGTGAAGTGTAGTTATAAGAAGACACTGCTGGTGAAGTATAGTTATATGAACTTACGGTTGGTGAAGTATAGTTATATGAACTTACCGCTGGGGAAGTATAGTTATATGCTGAGTTTGTTGGTGAGGTATAGTCATATGAAGACACTGTTGGGCTGGTGTAGTTGTAACTAGATACTGTTGGTGAGGTGTAGTCGTACCCGGAACTTACCGAAGTATTATAATTGTATGAGGATGAATAATCGTAGTCCTCGGCAAAAAGTTGCGCAGGAAATACACCTAAGGTCACAGAAAGCATTATTGCTAATATTGTAATTTTGTTTTTCATAATTGTTTATACTATAACTTCTTAATTAAATAGTCTACATATTATACTACACATATATATCATTTGTCAAGTGTTACTCTTGACTTTATTTTTTACTACTATATGGAGAAAAAGAAAACCCGCCAAAATAGCGGGTGTTGTGCAAGCAATTATCGGATGCCTGCATACCGAGCGAATTACTTCGCTATCCAGCCTTTTTCACGGGCTTTTGCCAGTGTCCAAGCTTTGCAACTGGAGTCGTCAGCGGTCTTGGTCGTTTCTACAACCTTTCCGTTGAACTTTAGTTCACAAGTGACGTCCCCTGACGCTACACTTGCGACTACTGGGGCAGAAGGCAGATTTGATACTGTCGTGATTCGTGCCTCAGGCGTAGTCGGTGTCAACCCAGCAATAAACACTGAAGCTAGAAGGTCACATTCCTTTTTGCTCTCCTTTTGGTCGGGGTGTTGGGCAAACTGACGTTTGACCAATTCCCCGTTGACAGAGAACTTGCATTCCCGTGAACCTCCCATGTGACGCTCGAAGGTATTCCCTCCGGCATCGCTGTACACCCTCCCTTCTTCAGGGAATCGAGGCATGAGTGGCGTAATCCCAACCGAAGAGGGAGAGGTTTTCGCTACTGTTGCGGAGGCGGAGGCTGCTGCGGAGGCTGCGGCCATTTGTACCTTAAGGTTCGCATTCTCATTAGCCAGTTGCCTGACTAATGAGGCATCACTCGAGGTCGAGGTCGAGGTAACCGCTTTTGCTTTCGCGGTGGGAGCTTTTTGGCTCCCACAGCTTGCTGTTACCTTGGCATTCTCGCCGACAGCTTTCGCCGTCTTTGTTTCACCAGGTCCACAATTAGCATTCGCATTCGCAGTCGCAGTCGCAGTCGTGGTCGTAGTCGTAGTCCCTGTAGGAGTAGACACAACCACCGGTGCAGGAGATTTTTCAGCCTCTTTTGAGCATGCGC
>JAYUCW010000046.1:0-4997 GCA_043740125.1 Minisyncoccota bacterium | reverse complement strand
CGAAGGCCGCGCTTTTGTATGTATCTAGTCTGTTGTCAGTTTGCGAAGCGGTCTGTTATCTTGTGATGTTTAGTAGATATGACTTGTATGTTTTGATGTATGTCATGAATCTTGCATAATCCTCATATGTTGTTTCTACCGGCGAACTCACATCAGTAAAATGTGTATGGGTAAGCCCTAAAATAGTTGCCTTTTGATTCATACGTGCAATGAAATTTTCTTCACCGATACTTTGTGCATAAAGCTTTGCAATGTTACTGTTTCCTTCAAGAACAAGCTTCGGAAGTATTTTTCTTCGAGTGGTTTCCTCTCCATTTAACCCAATGATAGGGTTGTCTTGGGTGAGGGCTTCAAGAGAAATAGTTGCCACCATGATGTTAGTCATAGCAGTACTTACAAACGCAGACGTCGAGGCAGAATTCGAACTTTCTGTAGGATTAAAGCTTGCTATCGTATCACGAGTAATAATAATTGGAGTGCCTTCTTCAATAAAATCATATACAATTTTTGCGTGCTCATTAGTAAGCCTGATACACCCACCACTGTACGCACTTGATACTTGAGACCCATTAGGATAGTAAGGGATTCCATGAATAAAATAATTCCCGAAAATATGCACACTGTATGGCATGTACACATGTCCAATAGAACTAAAATGAAGAGGAGTTTTGTAATCGTTCTCATATACTCCTCCAATAGTCTCATAGTAACTTCCAGGTTTACCTTGTGAAAGAAGAGAGTAGCTTGCAAGAGTGGTTGTTCCATCATGTAGTGTGAGCGTCATTTCGTTAAGTTGAATGACTACATGTTTATGCGTATAAAGATATGTAGGTTGTATATTTTCTGGCACCTCTTGACCTTCAGTTACAGTGGGAGGCAGTATGACCCAACAAATACTCCCAACAATAGTTACTATAAAAAAACCGCACACAATCATGTAATGGATTTTTTTATATGGCTGGAATATTTTCATGCTAAGTATAGTTAAGTTGCTCTCATTAGAAATGAGTGTCTAATTCCTAAGGACTATATCATAAAAGTGGATAATTATGAACTTTATAACGTATAAAGAAGGTATACTAAAAGCACCTTTGTATTTATTGTATATAAAGGTGTATACACACTTTATAAAAATTTAAATACTCCTATGTGTCGTCATGACACACATACGGACTTACGTAAAACTATTCTTATGTTACAAGCATCTCTTACTATTTTAGGGCAATCATTAGTAGACACAGGAATGACAATCATTTCATTGTTACCTAGTGTTATTCTTGCTATTTTTATTTTCGCGTGCGGATGGGCGTTCGGCTCAGTGCTCGGCAAGGCTGTTGAACATCTTGTTTCTGTACTTCGTGTTGATCGTGCTCTCCACAGAGCTGGGTTTGATTCATTAAGTGAGAAGGCAGGAATACATCTCTCTGTTGCACGATTCTTTGGGGGAGTTATTAAGTGGGGTGTTATTGTTGCTTTTACATTAACTTCAGCAGAGATTCTAGGACTGTCACAAGTGACACAGTTACTTCGTGATGTGCTCGTGTACATTCCACAAGTAATCATAGCTGCAGTTATTCTTGTGATTGCTATGTTACTTGGTGATTTTGTTTCAAGAATAGTATCTCATTCAGTACAAGCTACGGGGATGAAAGGTGACTTCGCAGCTCAGATGACCAAGTGGGCGATCATCGTTGTAGGCGGAGTCTTCCCAGCTCTTACTCAGTTACGCATAGCACAAGGTCTAGTTGAAGTACTCTTCACAGGGGTGGTCTTCGCTATTTCACTCGCACTTGGGCTATCATTTGGTCTCGGTGGGCGCGACGCTGCTGCGAGTGCTATAGAGAAGATGAAGGAGAGAAATGGCCAATAGTATAGTTAATGGTTGCTAGTTGATACTACAAAGTTCTTATTTTTGCAAAAAATAATGAACAGATCATTTCCACTCCACTAGCGCAAAAATTGAATGTGTGCCCTCATAACAAAAAGCCATCATGAGATGGCTTTTTTATTTGACTTTCGTTCTACAAAGAGTACTATTCTTAGTTAGGTAGTCGTTTAATCTTTTTTAAAGGAAATTTTTATGGGAAATCTAGGAGAAAATCTTGCTAAGGCAATCTACAAGAACTACCTCGCCATTCGTTGCCCATCGTGTAATCACTGCGAGTGGTCAGTTTCTAGTAGTTTATCTGGAGAGAAAAATTTTGACTGTTTCAATTGTACAAAACAGTCTCCAGTTTTTAGCTGGGTTACCTTTATCAAGAGAATTGGAGATGGTGATGCGTTTGTTAATTTTACTATCAAGAAAGAGCGCGAAGGGTATCTTCTTTGTGTAGACACTTCAGAAAGAAATACATCAGAAACTGAAAGTATTCGTTTTTGTGAAGAAAGTACTGGTGGTCAATCTCTTGCTGTTCTCACACTTCTTCGCTCTATTACGAAAGAAAAAAATCGTCTTGTGATGGAAGGTGAAGGGGGTAGACTTTTGGTCTATCAAGGTAAGGGTGATAACGATGTGTGGATGATGAAAACGGAAAACGATGGTGAGGGTACTTTTCATGGGGCAAAAGTTTTATTCACCAAAGATCATGAATTTACTGGGCATATTGTAGAGCTTATCCAAGCGATGCTCACCGATATGGAATCTCGTCCAACGGTAAGAAGCAGACAAAGGGTAACAAGGACTGGTTAAGCACAAAAGCGCTCCCAAAAAAGCCATCGTAAGATGGCTTTTTTTATTCGCATTTTCGTCTGTATTTTGTAGTACAACTAACCTATACCACGTTCCTGTACTTGCTTTCCCCAGAGACTCTTTGCTCCCAAGAAATGAACCTGCTGATTAAGCCAAGCTTCTTAACCTAACTAAATTTTACTTTTTGACTTTTACTAAAAAAAGAATAGTATTGAATATGTACAGTTGTTTAACTTTTAAGGAGATTTTCATCATGAGCATGGAAAATTTGCAAAGAGAAATCAAAGTGGGTAATCTCGTTCTTCGGTGCCCAGATTGCAAGAAGCCTTTTTTACAGGCATCAGAGCTTCAAAATGATCTCTTGCAGTGTGCTGAATGCTCTGCATCCAGTCCTAGTATTGAATGGGTTACGCTCATCAAAAGAAAAGGGGATAAAAGTCCACATACTTTTCTCTCTATCGAAATGGGGGTAAGTAAGAAGGAGGGGGATGATGTTCCTCGGGGGTATTTTGTATGTATTGAAACATCAGAACAGTCTAAAGAAGACTATACAGAAACTGTCGCTTTCTGTGCAGGTAATGCTGGTGGTCGATCTAACGCTGTCCGTGATAAGGCAACAAAAATATGTCCTGACTTCACAACTTCAGGTTATATGGAAGCTTATTTTGATTCTGGAGGAGGAACACTAAAAATTTTCCGAGGAAAGGATGAGGCTGATATATACATGAAGACTTTTCGAAATGAAGATGCAATATTCCACGGAGCATCAGTATATTTCGCGCTTGAGCACGCTTTCACTCCGCATATCCGAGAACTTATCCAAGCGATACTCACTGATATGAAGTCTGATATGGAATCTCTCCCAATATGAGCAAAAACGCTCTCCAAAAAGCCATCGCAAAGATGGCTTTTTTTCTTTTGACTTTTGTCAAAAAAAAGAATAGTCTGAATACTAGAGAGTCGTTTAATTTTTTTGAGGAGTTATGTATGAATACAGTTGTGCACGGAGTGGAATATTGTGTGGTCGAAAGAAATCCTGTTGGAAGAATAGGGGACTATTCGCAGATGTCTGCGCTCTTTGTTGGGCTCTATAAAAAGAAAGGTGAAGATTTCAGAAGGGTTTCTGTCTACACTATGATTGACGAACCGGAGAGGTGGAATGCCCCACATCCAAAATTTACTTCAAGTGGCGGGCATTCGCAGAAGGTACTTCATCATCTTCGTCACATTTTTTATGCACACCAAAAAGATGATCAGAAAAAAGTTCTTTTCCTCGACGATGTTGGGAATAGATTTTTCCTATTCATGCTGATGTCTGGAGATGTTTTGGTTGGGACAGAGGGTTCAGATTTTGAACCAGGAGTCGTCGTTTCTTTTAAAGAAAGCCATCTTTTGTATAACGATTTTGCGCTGCTTAAGAAATTGATTGATGATGAAAATCAAAAGAATCAAGAACAAAATCCTTTTTTTAAGCAACCTCTTCGTGAACGCTTCAAATTGGTGAATATGTTTCCGTAAGGATGGTGTTCTAAAAGTTAAAAGGTCTCCCTGAAAAGCCCTCGTAAGACGGCTTTTTTCTTTGCTTTTTTCTCTGTATTTTTGGTCTAAGCTACAGTCTACTGGCTAAAGTCTACAGTCTGTTTAAATTCCTTGACTTCTATTCTTTATTTTGATAGCATAGGCCTCACTACTTGATGATAAAAAACGAAACAAAAACCCACTAAACCGTCGGCCTCGTAACGTTTCGTTGCAAGACCGCCGCAAAGGCGGATTTTATTTTCCCAAATTACAACAAGTAGATCGTAGTTACTTTGACAACAGAATCCCGTGCATCTCACGCGCAACAATACTGTTATCCAGTAGTAGAATTTTGATTCACTGGGGTCTAGCGGAGCAGATGACACGGACATGAAAGAAAACCCAGCCCCACTTTTGTTTTGGAATAAACACCTAATTCAAAAGTGGAGCTGGGGGGAGACAATGAACATATGGAGGATTGGAGCGGTCCAAACTCCATAGTGATAGTTATGTTTCCTAATAGGAACATAAGAGCATACGGTGGATGCCTTGGCTCTAACAAGCGATGAAAGACGTGATCAGGCGACGATACGCTTCGGGGAGGTGCCTAATAACCTTCGATCCGGAGATTTCTGAATGGGGAAACCCTATGCGAGTAATGTCGCATAATCTGATGGAGCATTCCACAGAAGCATACTCAGGGAAGTGAAACATCTCAGTACCTGAAGGAAAAGAAAACAAAAGTTATTCTGCAAGTAGCGGCGAGCGAAAACAGAGAAGCCCAAACCAG
>JAYUCW010000045.1:0-5063 GCA_043740125.1 Minisyncoccota bacterium | reverse complement strand
GCACAGATGGTTTACCTTGCTGTTGTGGTTCACTGTTGAAATTATTCATATACGATAAAGTATACATCCTTCATTATTAAAAAGAAAATGAGTATAATTGTTTTTAAATATGCAAATAAAAAAGCCTCAGCATGATGCTGGGGCTTTTGGGTGGTTAAGTGGCATTAAGCCACCGAACAAATTAGAGGTGTTTTTTTCACAGATGCTAGCACTTCGCTCGTTTGTGACTTTTGCAACAAAGCCAAGTCCGAGAGGTCAAGCATTACCTTGTAAGTATTAGTATCAGTAATCCTATACTGATCAGAAACAGAATCAGCAAAGTTCTGGAGTTTTGTTTGGTGACCCCGAAGGATTTCTTCGAGCTGGAGCTGTAGTTCTTCAACCTTTGGTAAAAGTTTTGACATAATAACTCCTGCTACTAATTGGCACTGTTTACGGCTTCGCTCGCAGTACTCATTATTGCGATTAATTTGAAGATCTGGGTGATAAATTCCTCGTGTGAGCCAATTTGCTCGCGAAGATTTTTTTTACAACGATCTGCGTCAGGGTGACTCATCGCTGAGTGATTGAGCATGGTAGTTAGTTCTGCTTTTTGAGCAGAATATTTTCTAAGAAGCGCGAACGCCTCAACAAATTCCTTGCTTGCTGCAATCGGTTTTCCAAGGGGTTTATCACCCCCGTTTGGTTGGGGGTGATAAAGCATGAAAAAACTCCTAAGTATTGGTTAATTGAATGTACAACAACCTTAGATATATTATATCATAAATAATAATAAATGTCAAATTATTTTAGTGTATCCACTGACAAGAACGAGCTATATATTTCTGAAAATCCTTTATTTTATAAGCTTATTTATGAAAAAAGCTCTCTTATGAGAGTAAAAAGTTACACTTATATTGCCTTATAGAATAAGGCTCGTTCAGTTTTGTGAGCAGATACATCTTAATAAATAAGTAGTTTAAGAAATTGATTCCTCCCCATACTCTTTTCTATCGAGCATTTCAAGTAATTTACGTTCTGTGGCTAACGTTTGCTTAAGACCTGGAGTAGTTTCCTCGAGTTCATCTATTACAGAAATAATACTTTCTTTTACTTTTTCTCTATCTACTAGTAATTTTGCTTCCAAATTTTCAACTTCTTCTTGGAGAATTTTTGCTTCTCTGAGAGATTCTAATGTGCCTTGTTTAAAGAGTTCTTGTATAAAAATTTTTTTACTAATAATAAACTTTCTGTCCATTTCTGTTGATTTAATAAGAATATTTCTACGTGTGAGCTCTTCTGGTGATGGGCCATGATATTGAGTTTCTTCACTGCCACGCATTTTATTTCTATGTTGTTCAAGTTCTAAAATGCGCTCTGGACTAGCTTCTGTTTTGATATCTTCTTGTGAATCTGGATTGTAGTCTGTTAGTGGCTTAGGTCTACTCTTTTCTCTTCTTAACATGTCAAGTTCTGCGTTACGCCACTTAAGATTTGAAGCTTTGCTTCTTTTGGGGGTATTAGAAGATTCAGGGTTATGTTCTGGGCTAAATATCATATCTTGTGCATACTTATAGTAACCAGTATACCACTTACAGTAGAGTAAACAAAAAATATCTACTAACTACTTTCTATAAATTTTAGCGGATTCTTTTTAGTAAGAATCAGGGAATAACTTTTCTAATAGTAGCATTTTAACAGTCTCAGGATACACAATGAGGTTATCTATTTCAGAAAGAGCTATCCACATTGGTGTATATATTTGAGTCCCCTCTTCCATTTCTTTTGCTTCATTGCTTCCTGAAGTAAGTGCAGGCTCTCCAAGAATATAATCACACATGTAGTAATATTCTTGATCATCAACATCATCTTCTTTCGAATAAAGTAACTCTCCTAATTTTGTAGTAATAGAAAAATCTTTAAATGACTTTTCCAGAGCTATTTCAAGAGTCTCATCACCTTGAAGATTTTTACCTGGAAAAACGAAATATTCTTTATTAAGGTCAATCTCGTTATTAATTCTGTGAATAAGTAAAACTTTGTCATCTTTAATACAGATACCCCCTACCCACATTGTGACTGTTGATGTTTCTTCATTCATGTTTATTTTTTTGTTCCTTAATTATTTTATTAATTGCTGCCAGATTGCGAGCTTTTTTATCTTTCATAATATTGAGTTGCATAGTGAAGCGTACAATGTCCGGTGCGCTGCCATTGCCACCATTAGCTTTTTTGAAAGTTTCAATATCACTTGCTAGTCCTGTGATAAGAGCATCCATTGTTTTATTTTGGAGAATAAGGTCATCAATAAGCTCTCGATTAGTGAAGCTGAGATTTTCTGCTGGTAAGGTTGTTTCGTTATTTTTTTTTACGTCGTGATTTTCTGACATGTTATATATTATAGAGTGTATCATTTTAGAGAATTTGGGGAATGGGTGATGGTATAACTTTACGCCGCACAGAAATATGAAAAGCGAGACCATATGGTCTCGCTTTTCATATTTCTGTGCGGCGTAAGAGAATCGGCCACCAAGTTGGTATTTTATTTCATAACAGATCTATTTTCGTCCAAGACGTGAACCTGCTGATTCAAAAACACTCAACTTCTCGGTCCCGAGAAAAAGCGACAAAACATACTTAAAAAAGTCTGGAAGAAAACTTTTTTAAGTATGTTTTCGTAAACCGCTTTTTCGTTCGATTCTCAAACAATGTGACTTGGGTCACATTGTTTCACACCTTCAAATGAATATAAAAACACGAAGTTAATACTTCGTGTTTTTGTATTCATTTGTGCGGCGTGAGAGAATCGAACTCTCGTCTCAGGCTTGGAAGGCCCGCATTCTACCACTAAACCAACACCGCATGTATGTCCCCCTTGTTTACAAAGTATATACTACTATATTTTGAATTATTTTTCTAGGGGCTTTTAACGAGATGTTTGTTTTTCAAATCTTTTCACTGTATTCCCTTTTTCGTCAATAATTTCTTCAGTAAAATCAACAAGAGGTCTCACCCAAATTTTTTCATCACTCATAGCTTTATAAATAACACACTCTTGCATATCCAAGGTTTCTATTTTTGTTTGTAATTTGCCGAGTGCTACAATTTCATACTTCCCTTTTGTTCTGTAGTGTTGCCAAATTTCTTGTGGTTGTGGAATCATGGGAATAAGTATATCGTGTATCTCACATCAGGACAAAGTAAAATATCACTTGATTACAAGTGATATTTTACAAGTTTAGATGAGTGCAGGGAGTTTCTTCGACAAGTAAACTTTTGCCGTCGCAAAAGTTTCTCGCCTCCGCTCCTCGTTGTTTTTGTTGCTACAAAAACCCTAAAGGACTGCGATTTCAAAAGATTGAGTACAACCTAAGAAATCGGGAGCATCCCTCCGGACTTTCGAATCCCTACGAAAGCCAAGCTGTTGGCTTTCTGCACCCGGCAAAGTAAAATATCACTTGATTACAAGTGATATTTTACAAGTTTGTCGGAGTGCAGGGATTCGAACCCTGAGTCTTTGGTACCCAAAACCAAAATGTTAGCCGTTACACCACACTCCGTATTGTATTTTTATCTTTATGTAACCACAGTTTCAAAGAATCTTTTCGTCTTTGATAATAAACTTTGCAAGACTAAAATGTTAGTTATTGCACTCACCGTTTATTTTTACGATCTTACTGTCAATTTATACTTAAATTGTCCTCTTATACTACCATATTTTTATAAAAAAACAGCCCCTACCCCCTTTCTTTATAAATATTTTGTAGCAGCCTCACCTTGCCTTCTCTTTTTTCTGTATCTATATAAACGCAAGCAAGATCTATTTGATAGTGTGTTTCATGAGGAACGTTTTTATATTTCAAGTAACTTTCCACTGTAATAAGTATCTTTGACCATTTTAGAAATGTCAGATTATCTTCTGGTGAAACAACGAGACCCTCTATATTATTACAGTCTCTGACCTTTACACTTTTTACCTCTACAAAATGAAGAACCTTATCTTTTTCAGCAATAATATCTAATTCTCCCTGTTTTATACTATAGTTTTGTTCGAGAATAGTAAAACTATGTTTCATAAGAAACGTTTTTGCTAGAGATTCGCCTATTTTTCCTATTTCGTTATGTTCTGCCATTGGTATTTAAATATTGTTTCACGTGAAACAGATGTCCTGTACGTATTTAATTAAAAGTCAAATATTTTTTAAAAGTCTATATTTAGCAGTATCATTTTGACATTAAAGGCATATTTGTACAGTATGACCTATAGACACTTTCCTGTCCGTTATACACCATACCCACAGAGTTATCCACATTTTTGTACTTTTAAAAGCACTCGTTCGTTCCATATGAAACACTTATAAAGTATAGAGCATAGTATAAAAATAGTACACAAAAAGTCTTTTCAAAACATGTCCAATATGTTATTATTGCCACTAATGCGGTGTTGGTTTAGTGGTAGAACACGACCTTGCCAAGGTTGAGACAGGAGTTCGATTCTCCTACGCCGCACAGAAAGTGAACGAAGTGAACTTTGTAAGGTGTAGAATATTAGTGCCCAAGCACTAATATGTGAGAATCGAACGAAAAACTGGTCTACACAATTATTATAAAAGAAGCTGGGCCAAAAGCTTATTTTATAATAATTTTGTCAGTTTTTCCTTAGGTCAAAACTTTGAGTGTTTTATGAACACTGAAAGTGTGTAATAAAATACCAAAGTAATGACAGATTCTCCCACGCTGCACTAAATAAAGAGGTAGCTCCGTGCAATGAATGTTACATGTGTAACGGGGGAATGCCAGGATGTTCGGTCAAATGGTTTTAGTTCCGCCACGAATTTCTCCAACGAATACTTTTTGCCAGGATATTCGGTTATGAATTACGAAATTATCATGCCAGGAGTTTCTCCCACAAATACTTTTTTGTCGTCACAAAAAAGTTTCGCAGGCCGCTCCTCGTCGTTTTGCTTGCTAGCAAAACATACTCCGGACTTTCGAATCCTGACGCATCACGCGCAGGCGTGATGCTGCGGGAGCACAAAAATGCTCGCTACGCTCTCATTTTTGTGCTCCCGCCAGGATTCGAA
>JAYUCW010000044.1:0-2060 GCA_043740125.1 Minisyncoccota bacterium | reverse complement strand
AATGCTTCCCGTGAAATTGGCTATACCTTCACTGTATATGATAAAGAAGGCGCGAGTATGAAGATTGTATCAGGATCAACGACATTCCCTCTTGACGGAAAGTTCCCTCTCATTATTCAAGGAGTTCATTTTTCAAAAGTTCCTTTTAATGTTGCTGTTGTTTTGAATGATGGCCCGCATTACAAAGTATCTGAAAATCCGACTTCCCCAACAATAAAAGTTCTTCAAAGGAAGTATGAAGCTGGATCTATTCCTCGTGTATATGCAACAATAGTCAATACAAAGCGCATCGATATTATAGATCTTCCTGTTAGAGTTGTTCTTTATGATGTACAGGACAATGCGTATGCTGTGGCTCAAACGATCGTCCCTCATCTGCCAAAAGAAGGAGTTCAAGAAATTATTCTTACCTGGCATGAACCCCTTATAGTTTCTCCAACAAGAATAGGAGTATACCCAATATTTAATCCATTTAAAGCATTACCGAGTTATTAAGAGTATGATCAATCGCCTTAGTTTTTTTAAAACACTTGATATGACTCTTGTGAGTGCTGTGATAGCTATTATGTTATCAGGACTTTTTACAATGAGTTCTTTTCAAGGTAATGATAGTTATTTTTTAAAACAAGGATTGTGGATCATTATCTCTTTTTCTGTTTTCTTTATCGCTTCACTTTTTGAATATCGCTTTCTTAAACAAACGAGAGTTGTTGTTACTATGTACAGTATCTTACTTTTTATTTTGTCACTACTTTTTATTCTCGGCCATGCCTCTAAAGGTGCAGAAAGTTGGTTTCGTGTAGGAGGTATTGCATTTCAGCCAAGTGACTTGATGAAGGTAGTTCTCATTATAGTTTTGGCAAAATATTTTTCACGTCGACATATTGAAATAGCGAATATTCGGCATATTATTGTTTCTGCAGTGTATGCATTTGTTCCATTTATTCTTGTGATATTACAGCCAGACTTCGGTTCTGCAATGGTGTTATTTTTTATTTGGTTTGGTCTTGTTTTTGTTTCTGGGATATCAGTGAAGCATCTCCTGGCGGTATTCACAATTGGCATAGTCACTTTCACCTTAGCTTGGAATTTCGCCTTTAAACCATACCAAAAAGCCCGCATTATGAACTTTATCAATCCGCTTGCGGATGTGCGTGGCACGGGTTATAACGCGTATCAGTCCACTATTGCGGTCGGATCAGGCGGATTACTTGGGAAAGGGGTTGGATATGGTACGCAGTCAAGGCTCAACTTCTTACCAGAATATAAAACAGATTTTATTTTTGCAGCATTTGCAGAAGAGTGGGGGTTTGTTGGATCAGTACTTTTACTCACATTTTTCTTTATTATCTTTTTTAAACTAGCATCCTACGCTCTTGTAGCAGATTCGACATTTGAAGCATTATTTACCTATGGGGTTCTTATTTGGATTATGACGCATGTGGTGATTAATATTGGTATGAACATCGGCATAATGCCCGTAACAGGTATTCCACTTCCGTTTATGAGTTATGGAGGGTCACATTTACTTGCAGAGTGCTTGGCGCTCGGGATGTGTGTGGGGATGAAGAGGTATGCGAGAAGTGGGCATAAATACCAAATGAAAAATGAGTTCGTTGGGCTTGAATAAGTTCAGGCATATTTTTCTTTAGTCAATCTTTTTCGTCATGAACCTATAGATACCCATTCCGGGTATCTTGCAGCTTTCTAAGTTTATAAAGTACTCCTTTTATTTTCAAAGCTGTTTCTCTTTTTTAGCTTTTTTCATCGAAATAGACGTCTATCTTTTCCTGCTGGAAAAGCGGCTTTACTCGGCGCGTCCGCCTGTGCAGACTATTTCTCAAGAAAAAGCTTGGAGGTTTGGGGTATAAAATACAAAAAGTCTTTATAAATTAAGCTTTCTAGACATGAAGTATTGACTTTTTAGTTAAGTTATGATATAATAAATATATTATTAACCTCGCCTCGCCTCCCCCCGAAGTAGTACACGTATCCCTCTATGATACACGGAAGGAATCTTAAATCCAATAATCTTACGTGGTCTGTTGTTAAGAAAGGAG